>NZ_JAOTGL010000029.1:0-23143 GCF_044427045.1 Streptococcus sp. 2022WUSS135 | reverse complement strand
ACATCTATTTTTATAATCATCAACGATTTCAAGAACGCAACAACGGCCTTGCCCCTCTTGAAATGAGGAACAAGGCCGTCGCCTAATCTTTTATTATTTCATTGTCCACTTGACAGGGAGCAGTTCATTCAGACACCGTTTTGTATTCTTTTACTTGACAGCTTCCAAAGCTGCTTCATAGTCGGGATGTTCGTTGACATTGTCCAGGTATTCTACATAGGTGACTTCATTGTCGGCATTGAGGACAAAGACTGCACGCGCCAGCAAATTCCACTCTCGCATGAGCACACCGTAGGATTTACCAAAGGCATGGTCATAGTAATCAGACAGGGTGATGGCATCTTCCAAACCTGCAGCCCCGCACCAGCGTTTTTGAGCAAAAGGCAGGTCTGCTGAAACCGTAATAACAACCGTATTGTCACGGTCAGCCAGTTCCTGATTGAAGCGACGGGTCTGAGTATCGCAAATCCCTGTGTCAATAGAAGGCACCACACTGATGACCTTGGTCTGCTTGCCAAAGTCTTTCAGACTTTTCAAGCTCAAGTCATTTGCCATGAGGACAAAATCAGGGGCGGTATCTCCCACTCTTAATTGCGGACCTACCAAGGTCACCGGTTTTCCAATAAAGGTTGTCATAAACATCTCCCTTGCATTTATTACTCAATGAAAATCAAAAGTAGTCTAGCTTCAACTATCTGGTAGATAGTTGAAGGTTGGAAATATAGCAAACTATGTTTGCGTCTTCAAGCCGAAGATAGAACTCTGTTGCTTTCTTATTTCAAGGCAACAGGCTAAAAAGCTCCACAGGAGCTTTTCACTCATCAAGGCGAGTTGACAACGGATAATTTTGATTTTCGAAGAGTAGAATATATTTATTGTAAGCGTTTATAAACAAAAATACCAGTTTTTTGACTGGTATTTTCACTATAGTTTGTAGGTTTTCAATCGCAGAGCGTTCAAGACGACGGACACTGAGCTGAGGGCCATGGCTGCACCTGCAAACATAGGATTGAGCAGAGGTCCACCAAATACATGTAACAGCCCCATGGCAATTGGAATGCCAATCACATTGTAAGCAAAGGCCCAGAAGAGATTTTGTTTAATAGTCCGCATGGTTGCCTGGCTGAGTTTGACAGCCTTGACCACATCCAAAATGTCACTATGCATGAGAACAATGTCGGCAGACTCAATGGCAATATCAGTCCCAGAACCAATAGCTAGACCCACATGGGCTTGAGCTAGGGCTGGGGCATCGTTGATGCCATCCCCCACCATAGCGACTGTTTTGCCCTGTTCTTGTAAGAACTTGACTTGGTTGGCCTTATCATCTGGCATGACCTGACTGACCACCTGCTCAATGCCGACTTCCTTGGCAATGGTCTGGGCAGTTTTTTCATTATCCCCAGTCAGCATGACCACTTCTAATCCCATGGCTTGCAGAGCCTGGACAGCCTGACGGCTGGTCTCTTTTACTTTATCAGCAATGGCAATGACTGCTAGTAATTCTTGCTGGCTGGCTAGGAAAACAGGCGTCTTGGCTTGATGGGCAAATGCCTCCGCAACTGCACGTCCTTTGGAAACATCAATTCCCTGTTCCCGCATCAACCGTTCATTTCCCAGATAGATGGTCTGCTCTGCTATTGTCACCGAAAGACCACGACCTGAAAGAGCCTGAAAATCAGTGGCAGGCAAGAGAGCAATCTTTTCTGTCTGAGCTGCTTGCAGGAGAGCCTGAGCCAAGGGATGCTCGGAAAATTGCTCGCTACTTGCTGCCAGCTGGAGGACCTGCTCACGATTTTTAGCAGACACCAGATGAATGTCTGTCACCTGAGGTTTGCCCTCAGTAATGGTCCCTGTCTTGTCGAAGACAATGGTATTCACACCTTGTAGGGTTTCAATAGCTTGACCAGACTTGAACAGAAGACCGTTTTCTGCCCCTTTTCCAGTCCCAACCATGATAGCCGTCGGAGTTGCTAGACCCAGAGCACAAGGGCAGGCGATGACCAAGACGACGATGATAATACTAAGTGAAAAAATCCATGATTCTTGCCCCAAGAAATACCAGGCCAGACCGGACAAGAAAGCCAAGCCCATGACAACTGGCACAAAGACGGCAGATACTTGGTCAGCGAGTTTGGCAATGGGGGCCTTAGACCCTTGAGCCTCTTCTACCAAACGAATAATCTGTGCCAGAGTCGTATCACGACCAACCTTGGTAGCCTGCATGGTTATGGCACCTTGCTGGTTAAGGGTACCGCCAAAAACAGTATCGCCTAGAGCCTTCTTCACTGGCAGGCTCTCACCCGTCAACATGGATTCATCGACACGTGTCTGGCCTTCTAGAACTTGACCGTCAACAGGAATCTGCTGACCTGGGCGAACAATGACCTGGTCACCGACCACCACATCTTCAATCGGTACTTGCATTTCCTGCCCATTTCGTAGGACCTGAGCCGTCTTGGGAGCCAGATCCATCAATTTCTTAATGGCCTCAGAAGTCTGACCTTTGGCTCTAGCTTCAAAGTATTTTCCTAGGGTAATCAGAGTCAAAATAACGGCGGCTGATTCAAAATACAGTTCTGGATGGTGACCGTGCATGGCTACTTCTTTTCCCATCAGAAGAAAAGCAATCATCAACAGACCTTGAACCAAGGCTGCTCCAGTCCCAACAGCAATCAAGGAATCCATATTGGGATGGCCTTGCAAGAGAGTTTTAAAGCCTTTTTGGAAAAAACTGCGTCCCATATAAAGGACAGGGATGAGCAAGATGACTTGGCTGACCGTATAGACTAGCGGTTGATGGAGCAAAGCTGGTAATGGAAGCCCGCCCCAGGGCAACATAGGCCCCATAGCAATATAGAGCAGTGGAAGAGTAAAGACTGCTGACCAGACAAATCGTTTCCAAAGACTGTCTTCCTTGCTTGGTCCCTTACCCGCCGTCTCTTCCACTTCTTCTAATCTGATCAGTTGATAACCTGCTTGCTCAACTGCTTTTTCAAGACTAGCTGGATTTTGCTTATCATGGCTATAACGGATGGTTGCCTTTTCTGTTGCCAGATTAACACTGACTTCTTCTACGCCCTCTAGTTTGCCCAGAGCTTTTTCAACCGTCATGGCACAGGAAGCACAGGTCATACCTGAAATGTCATAAGACTCAGTCACCAAGTTATCGACTAGCTGATAACCCGCCTTTTCAACTGCCTGACGAATATCCTCTAGTCCCAAAAGCTTTTCATCATAGCTAACACTCAATTTTTCAGTCGCTAGGTTGACACTGGCTTCTTCTACTCCTGCTAATTTACCAACAGCTTTCTCAACCGTCAGAGCACAGGAAGCGCAGGTCATGCCTTGAATGGGATAGTTTGCTTGTTTCATAGGTTACTCCTTTTCCGACTACATCTGTAAACAAATTATACAACATACGACTACATTTGTAAACAAAATTGTTTCAAAAAAGTAGATTGAAATCAATCCAACCTACTTTTACATATTCATTTATTCTTTACTGGATTTTTTTCGATGAAGAAAAATTGCTGTTAAAATTCCTGCAACACCTAGCGCCACCAACAAGATGCTGACTTGCTCACCTGTACTAGGAAGATTTGATTTGCCTTTTTTATTGGTAGGTGTTACTTTCTTATCAGAAGATACTACTGTTCCGCTTGATGAGGAAGTATCCGTAGCTCCTCCTGTGTTAGAACCACTTGTAGACTGACTTGTACTGCTTGAAGTACTGGTTGAAGTTTCGGTACCACTTGATGATGGCTCAGTGCTGGTCGATGGTTCAGTACTACTTGATGATGGAGTTGTTGCAGCTTCAATTTTAGCCATCATTTCAGCTTCAACAGCTTTTAATTGCGCAAAAATTTCTGCTGAACGAGCCAAGGTTGCCTCTGTTACAGTTGGAGCCAGAGCTACGGCTGCATCTTCTGAAAGTCCAGCATATTGAGCATCAAGAGCTGCCTGTGCAGCAATCCATTCTTTTTCAAGTGCAATCCATTTTTCTTGAATTGATGTACCAAATAACTCTGGGTGTGAGATGGCCATCTTATCAATATTTTGCACCGTCCAGTACCATGAATTCGTGTCATAAGAAGCTGAGCGATTTTTAAAGGCTTCATAAGTATCAGTCACAATACCATAAAATGGAACATACGGTGTATTCCTTGTCTGAGCTAAGCCCAACCATACTGTGCCACCGAAGGCTGATGGTAAGCTACTATTAATCTGATAAACATGGGCATCGATGACGTTTTCATTACCAAGAGCGTATTTATAAGTCGCATCTGCCACTTGATCATTCGCACCATTATCCCCTTGTTTTACCTTGCCTGCTTCATCGTCTGGACGAAATTCTGGAAGATGTTCAAAACGGTTACGTTGTAAGGCAAAGGTATCTTGTAAACTAAAGCGACGACTTGGGTCTGTTGGCTGACGCAGTAAATCATACACACCATCTTCATAGGTTACAGACGATGCTGGATCTAACAATTTTATACCAGCGTATGTCCGAGAACGATCACCATCAGCATAATTCTCAGGTCCATATGATTTGGCAATGTGGAACTTCCCATCAACCATCATATAATTTTCAGCCTGTTTGGCTACTTCTTCAACCTTTGCAGAAGCAATCACATTTTCTGTATCGGTAAAATCAACATGACCTAGATAGTAAGTATTTGCAAAAATTGCATACTTGTCTTCAGGGAATTTGATGGCTACGTATTGGTGACCTGACAAAATTTCCATGTACCAAACTTCATTCTTATCAGCAATAACAATGATATTCCCCTCTGCCGAACCTTTTTCATCAATTGTCTTCGCAATTAATTCGATACCTTCACGCGCACTGGTGACTCTAGGAAGAACATAGTCAATCAAAATGGCCTCACCTAGTCCCCCCGCAGTTACCAATGGGTCAACAGCTAAAACTTTTTTATTTGGAATAGCTGTAACAGTAGCAGTCATGGACACACCTTTTTCATTAAATCCATGCGCACCAAAATTACCGTTTGACCCATCCCCACGTGCCGCATCAGGCGTAGAGGTGTACTTGAACTCTTTTGCCAAGTGTGGTGCTGTGAAACCGAATGATTCATCCACCAACATATCCCCCTTGGCATAGGTTGCTGCTGGAACCACAATATAATTTTTATTGTGCGCTCCATTATTTGGTGGATATGGATAATCTTCCGTTCTACCATAAAAGATAGAACCATCCGTTGTCAACCCTTTCCCAATGATAAAGCCTGAACAGGCTTGAACAAGTTGAACAGGGAATAGGCAAACCAACATTAGAAATGTGGCTATACGAACAAAAGTCTTTTTCATAGACTTCTCCTTTCCTGATACTCTGTGAAAATCAGAAGTAGGCTCCTTCCAAAAATAGGAACTCAGAGACTATTTTACACAAGTCTCCGACCCAAACAGAAGATGATTTTCGTGGAGTATAATATGATTTACCCATTTGCACCTACATTGTAACGCAAAAGCACCTGCCTTGCAAGTGCTTTCAAAAAATATTTATCCTTTTTTCCTAGCCAACATGGTCGCAAACCGCATCTTGAGGAAATTACCATGTTCGTCACGCTTATGGAGCTGACCAAAATCCTCATTGTACTTAACCAATTCCCAGTCACGGTAGTATTCCTTCAACTCACCTGCTCGAAAGGTAAAGGAGAAATTCATCGGACAGGGTGCATCCTCCGTATCCATGGCCGCCACAATCAAGTTATAGCCACTAGGCCGTGTCTGCTCCTGCATATTGCGGATAATAGCTGGCACCCGCTCCCGCTCCAAGAACATAAAGACAACGGTTGAGATAATCCAGTCGTAATCCTGCTCCAGACTAGCTGAGTTAATATCGTAAGTCCCAGCCTGCAAGTCCAAATCTTCTACTTCCTTGACCTGCAAGAGTGTCCGAATACTTGGTACATCTTTATCTACAGCAGTTACCTCAAACCCCTGCTGAGCCAAATAAAGACTGTTCCTGCCATGACCACAGCCCAAATCCAAGACCTTACAAGGCTCGATGATTTTCAATGCCTCTAAGACCTCTGAATGGGTTCGCGTATAGTCATACTTTTTAGCAAAATAATCCTCTGGTTGACAGAAAAATTCCAAGAAAAACTCCGTATCCTCTGTCAATAAGGTCACCCGATGCCAAGCCTGTGGCTCCACAAAAGGAATATCGTCTGTCGGACCATAGACATATTCTCCCAAAATCTCATTATCATCTGAAATTGGCTCAAATTTGAGTTGACCTCTCAAGACCTTGATTTTGGCCCAAGTACCCACCTTGGTATTGTGCTTGGTTAAAAAATGCTGGGGAACCGTATCCTGATTCCAAATGGGCATGCGTTTGTAAGGAACTAAAACCGTCATTATCTCTCCTTTTCTTTCCGATACACTTAGTCTATCACAAAGGAAATATGAATTCAAACCCATTTTTTTCTTGACTTGGAGTTAACTCCAAGGTGTATAATATTCCATATCAATCAGAAAGGATATTTACTGACAAGTAAATGTGCGATGAATATGAAAGCAGCTATTTATGAAAAAGCCGGTAAGATGACCGTTGCAGAAATCGAAAAACCAAGCCTTCAAGCCAAGGATGACGTCATTATCAAGGTCGTTCGGGCCTGTGTCTGTGGCTCAGACCTTTGGGGCTACGGAGAAGACATTCACCATGACCATGGTGACACCAACTCTGGTCATGAAGCCATCGGTATCGTTGAAGAGGTAGGCGAAGACATTACAACACTTGTTCCTGGTGACTTTGTGATTGTTCCATTTACACACGGTTGCGGACACTGTGATGCCTGTCGTGCTGGCTTTGACGGTACTTGTGACAACCATCCAGGCTACACCAACTGGGGCAACAACTACCAGTCTCAATACATTCGTTTCCACTACGGCAACTGGGCCTTGGTCAAAATTCCTGGTCAGCCAAGCGACTACTCAGAAGGCATGATTAAATCTCTTCTAACCTTGGCAGATGTTATGCCAACAGGCTACCATGCTGCGCGTGTTGCAGATGTCAAACCTGGTGACAAGGTTGTTGTCATCGGTGATGGTGCAGTGGGTCAATGTGCCGTCATTGCTGCAAAAATGCGCGGAGCTTCTCGGATTATCATGATGAGCCGTCACGCAGATCGTCAGCAAATGGCTTTGGAATCAGGCGCAACTGCTGTTGTTGCCGAACGTGGTGAAGAAGGCATTGCTAAAGTCCGTGAAATCCTAGGTGGCGGAGCGGATGCTGCCCTCGAATGCGTCGGTACAGAAGCCTCCATTGACCAAGCTCTCGGTGTTCTTCACAATGGTGGTCGTATCGGTTTTGTTGGCGTACCACACTACAACAACCACGCCCTTGGATCAACCTTTGCTCAAAATATCATTATCGGTGGTGGCTCTGCTTCTGTCACAACCTATGATAAGGAAATTTTGCTCGATGCTGTTCTCAAAGGCGACATCAACCCAGGTCGAGTTTTCACCCAAACTTACAGCCTGGACAATATCGACCAAGCCTACAAAGACATGGCCAACCGCAAAACGATTAAAGCAATGGTGACGGTGGATTAATACTCTGCGAAAATCAAATAATAAACCCCAGATAGTTTTAAATTGTCTGGGGTATTTGTTTTCCTATAACAAAAAAGACCAGGATTTCTCCCAGCCCTAGCGACTATTGATCGCCTTCATGGTCCGTTTAATATCACGGTCTTGCTCACGGCGTTTGATGGACTCTCGCTTGTCGTAGTCATGCTTCCCTTTGGCAAGCCCAATCAGGACCTTGGCAAAGCCGTCCTTGATATAGACCTTGAGCGGCACCAGGGTCATCCCCGTTCCCTTGACCTCATTGCCCAATGACTCAATCTGCTTCTTCCGCAAGAGAAGCTTGCGGGTCCGCGTTGGCTCCTGGTTCCAGATATTGCCCTCATCGTAGGGACCGATATGAACATTAACCAACCAAGCCTCGCCCTGCTTGATCTGGGCAAAGCCGTCCTTAAGGTTGATCCGCCCCGCACGAATAGACTTAATCTCCGTCCCCGTCAGGACTATCCCCGCCTCCACTGTATCGACAATGGTATAGTCGTGGCGGGCTTTTTTATTCTGTGCAATCACATTGCCCTCACCCTTGGCCATGCCTATCTCCTTTTCTTCTTGTTCTTTTTAGCCACTTCTTTGTAAAATGGTTTCTTTTTCTTGTCTGACTTTCCAGTCTTAGACTTGTGGTCTTTCCCAGACTTGTGACGTCCGCTGTCGCGACCAGCAGCTTCTTGTTTGTGGTGCTTGCCCCGTCCTCGCCCTGACCGATTATCACGGTCACGGTTGGAATGACTGGCGATTCTCCGCTTGGCTTTTAAGGCTTTTTCGACGATATCCAGCTCGGACGGCACGTGGGCAAAATCGATTTCCCCTGTCATCTTGTCCGCCCGCGTTAGCTTGATACGGATTGGCTGACCGACACGGAAGACCCGACCAGATTTCTCACCCTGCAAGGTCAGAGTCCGCTCGTGGAACTGGTAGTACTCGTTGAGGTTGGTGACATGGATCAGGCCTTCAACCGTATTTGGCAACTCGACAAAGAGACCAAACTTGACCACGCTAGACACGACACCGTCAAACTCTTGCCCAACAAATTCTTGCATGAACTCTGCCTTCTTCATAGCTTCGACTTCCCGCTCTGCCTCAATAGCACGGCGTTCTAAACTGGACGAAGACTTGGCAAGCTCAGGAATAACTTGCTCAAAATGCTCTGCTTTTTCCGCAGGATTGTGACCATAGTCCCGCACCATACGGTGCACCAGCAGGTCGGGATAGCGGCGGATAGGACTGGTGAAGTGGGTGTAGAACTCCGCACCCAGTCCGTAGTGGCCGTGGTTGTACTCCGAGTAGCGTGCCTGCTGCATGGAGCGAAGCAACATCATGTTGAGGACATCGGCATAAGGTTCATCTTTGACCCGCTCCATGAGGTCCTGAAGGGCATCCTGGCTGATAGAGCTGGCTGTTCCATAGACCGTCAGACCAAAGCTGGTCGCATAGTCGATAAACTTCTGCAGCTTGTCCGACTTAGGCTCCTCGTGGATCCGATAGATGAAAGGCAGGTCCAGCTTGGCAAAATGCTCGGCCACGCACTCATTGGCCGCCAGCATGAAGGACTCAATCATCCGCTCGGCAATCCCACGCTGACGCAGTTGGATATCAACTGGCAGACCGTCCTTGTTGACAATGATTTTGGCTTCTGTCGTATCAAAATTCAGAGCTCCACGCTTGTACCGCATGGTTTCCAGGGTTTCGTGGAGTTTGATCATGAGGTTCACACTTGGCACGATTGCCTTGTATTTGTCCAACTTTTCCTGATTGCCCGTAATCATGTCATTGACATCGGAATAGGTCATGCGGAAGGTGGTTTTGATGACCGTCTGGCCAATCCAGTGCTTGACTACCTTGCCCTTGTGGTCAATTTCCATAATAGCCGACTGGGTCAGGCGGTACACGTTTGGATTAAGGGAGCAGATACCGTTTGACAGGCGTTCTGGTAGCATCGGCACCACACGGTCGGTCACATAGACAGAAGTCCCCCGTTTGACAGCTTCCTGGTCCAAGGCAGAGCCTTCTGTCACATAGTAGCTGACATCAGCGATATGGACACCCAGCTCCAGATTGCCGTTCTTGAGCTGCTTGATATGGACCGCATCGTCCAAGTCCTTGGCATCTGCACCGTCAATGGTGAAGATGATTTCATCTCGCAGGTCCAAGCGACCTTCAAAGTCCTGTTCTGACGGACTTTCTGGCACTCGATTGGCCTCTGCCAAGACTTCATCAGGGAATTCCGACACGATGTCCATGGATTCCAAGACCTCCAATACATCGATGCCCACGTCATCCTTGTGACCCACTACATCCCGAATGGTCGCAACAAAGTGGTCCCGTTTCTTGTTGGGATAGGCTTCAATATCGACTTTGAGGATTTCCGTTCCGGTCAACACCAGAGGTGACTTCTTGATGTAAATCTTCTGAGCGATTTTCTGATTTTTAGACTTGATGTAGCCTGCATATTCTGGCTTATCTTCGTCAAAAACAATCAAGCCTACCGCAGTTTTCAGGCTATGTTCTAAAATATCAATGACTTCCGCTTCCGCAGCCGTCCCCTTGAGCCTGTCCGCTACTTTCTTGATTGCCACTTCCACTCGGTCGCCCTCAATAGCGAAGTTGACATCGTCACGACTGACAAAGAGATCATCTTCCGCCTCGTCAATGGTCACAAAGCCAAAACCTGACTTGTGGGCACGGAAAATGCCCTGCAAGGTCACCTTGTTTTTGGATATTTTGGGAGCAGGAAGAGTAATCCGCCCAGCATTGTCAAAGACAAGTTGACGACTGCCTTCCATGCTAGAAACCAGCTTGACCAAATCTGTGAAGCTCTTAGCAGAACTGGCTCCAAACTGATCTGCCAGCTGGTCCATGGTCACAGAACCAACTTCTTTAATATAGTTAATAATTTCGTTTTTCATCTTACCTTTACTAAAAAAATAGACCAAGAACAAGTCCCAGTCTGATTTATCTACTTACTTGAAATGATAACAAGTGCCAGCGCATCCAGCATCCAAAGAAAAACAAGAATAGCTGTAATGCGTTGCATCACCGCTTCAAAACCACGGGCCTTTGTACGTTCAAATAAGGCTCCACTAGAAGAGTCAAAGACGTTGCTAGACTGGTTTTTAGCCGGTTGAATAAAAATCACTACAATCAAAATAACAGATAAAATCAACAGAATTGCTAATAATGCTTGATACATATTTTTTTCACTTTCTACAATAACTTATGACATTATACCATAAAACCTACTTAGTTTCAAGGTGGAGGGTTACTTTTCTCTCTTTTGGGCAGTATTTAAGGACTTCAATCTTATCTGGATGAGTCTTGGCGTTTTTGCTAGTCAAGTAGTTCTTACTACCGCATTCTGAACATTGTAAATTGATTTTAACTCTCACTAAACATCCCTTACTTTCAAATAGTTTCTAAAATTGGTCAAAGACCAGATAAGGTTAAAGAGGACAAGTCCGCTGGACAGGTAAAATACCCAGTCATAACCCATGTGAGCAGCCACCGCAGACCCCATCATGGGACCAACAACAGAACCTAGATTATTAAAGAGTTGGTTGTAGGAAAATATCCTTGAAATCCCTTCTTTTGGAGTCAACTTGGTCAAAAGAGAATTAACCGAAGGCAACAATGCTCCTGTCCCAAAACCATACATGAATCGCAACAAACCAAGCTGGAAAGGATTTTCTGCAAAAACACAGAAAACATTAATCAACAGACTGTAAGTCAAAGCAATTAATAGAAGTCGATGGTTGCCAATACGATCACCAATTTTCCCTAAATAACCTGATGTCACTAGCGATGCCATACCAGGCAAGGAAATGATAAAACCAGCAACAAATAACAGATTATCTGTCTGTCCCAAATGCCGCACGTAGAGGGTCAATATAGGAACAACAGCCTGAGCAGCTGCAATAATAATCATAGAAGTCACAAAAAGCCCAACCAGCATCTGCCGATCTTTCACCTGCTCAAATACCTCTTTAACCGACATCTCTTCGCCTTTTTTGATTGGAACAAAATCCTCTCGAATATAGAAAACGGTCAGTAACACAACGATAGCATAAAGAAGTCCCACCAGCAAAAATACCATATGTACGCCAAACATCTCTGCTAAGATACCACCCAGGGTCGGACCAATCAAATTACCCGCTACCGCACCTGTTGACAATGTACCCAGAGCATACCCCGTCTTATCCTTTGGAACCTGACTGGCAATCAAGGCAGTCGCATTGGGAATGTATCCTGTAAATACCCCATTCAGGACACGTAAGGCAAGCAACCAAAAAACATTTGGTACAAAGGCCATACCACCCATAGTAAAAATCATCGCAAAAGCAGCCCGCACCATCATGGGCTTGCGACCGTAACGGTCCGCCAAACTCCCCCAAATAGGTGCCATCAAGGCTGCCGCAAGGGCATTAACAGATACCGCAAGTCCCGCATAATATTCTACCTGTCCAGGGCCCACCCCCAACTCTTCCACAAAAACCGAGATAAAAGGCATAACCAAGGTAAAACTCGTCCCTGTTAGGAAATTTCCCAACCAAGCCACCTTCAAATTCTGCTTCCAATAACTACTACCGTCGTCCATCCTTTAATTCCTCCAAAAGTTGCGCAACCTGTGCTAAGGTCGCCTCAACCGCTCCGCTATTATCAATCACCACCTGGGCTTGCGACCGTTTTTCCTCTAAAGAAAGCTGAGCTGCCAGCCGGTTTTCCGCATCTTGAACGGACAAGCTATTGCGTTTCATAAGCCGCTCCAACTGCTGTGCTCTATCGACATAGACCAGCCAGACTTCATCTACTTCCCCGCTATAATCCGCCTCGTAGAGCAGGGGAATATCCATGAAAACCACTGGATTGGTCTGCTTGAGGGCGTCCCTTCTGGCTAACAGCTCCTGCCTGATAATTTGGTCCTGTAGGTCAGACAGACGAGCTCGCAGATTGCTATCCGCAAAAACAGCCTGACCCAGCTTAGCCCTATCCAAATTCCCATCAGCTGATAAAATATCTTGACCAAACTCGGCAAGTAAGACCTGATAGAGTTTTCCGCCCTTGGCCTGCAATTCATGCACGACCGCATCCGCATCGATGACTGGATAGCCCTGTTCTCGCAAAAACGCTGTAACCGTTGATTTTCCTGAAGCGATACCGCCTGTCAATCCGATAACTTTAGCCATGTTTCACCTGACACTGAGGACAGAAATGTGTCCCTCGACCTCCCAGCTGGATTTTGACAATCTCTGTCTGGCAACGGGGACAGGCCTGCCCTGTCTTTCCATAAACTTGTAAATAATCCTGCATGGTCCCGTCCATGCCCAAGGCATTTTTGTAGGTCCGAATGGTTGAGCCACCTTTTTCGATACCCAGTTGTAGAACTTCTATGGTGGCTTGACGGAGGTCTGCCACCTGCTCAGCCGATAGCTGATTACTTGCTTGAGCAGGATGAACTTGTGCTCTAAACAGAACCTCATCTACATAGATATTGCCCAAACCAGCCACCAAAGACTGGTCCAAAAGATGCGACTTAATAGGCTTTTTCGACTTAGCTAACTTTTGGGCAAATTCTTCTAAGTCAAAATCTTCCTCCGTCGGCTCAGGACCAATTTTTCGACTGATAAAATAGGCATCCACATCTGCCTTGCCCAGCAGTTCCATTGTGCCAAACTTGCGGACATCCTGATAAACCAAGGTCGAGCCGTCCGTGAAAGTAAAAAAGGCATGGAAGTGCTTGTTGGCAGGCACCTTGTCAGGAAAGAAATTGTACTTACCTTCCATCCGCAAGTGGGAAATGAGAACATGGTCTGTCAGGTAAATCAAGAGATACTTACCACGACGGTCCACATCTAAAATCTCCTGACCAATCAAGTCCTGACAGAAGGCATCCACCCCAGTCTTAATCATAGGAGCATAGGTCACCTCGACCTTTTCGATGACCTTTCCCCTGACCAACCGATTCAAACCACGACGAACCGTCTCAACCTCAGGCAATTCAGGCATACTAAGATACTAAGCCGTTAAGCGACTCAAAGAAAAATAGAAACCTGACCGACGGTGCTTCGGCACCTAGGTTACGGTTGTCTTTTTTCAAAGAGTCGTAGGCGAGTTCAATTACAACACCTAACCGGCTTTCCTTTCTAAATAATGATAACAAGATAAAAGGAGAGCGATGCTGTGTGACTTGCACACAAGGAGCTCTATCTATTTGGGAGAGGGAAAGAACTCGAACAATCCTAGAAGAGTTTACCTCACATCCATAAATCTAAGTTCGGGCTAAAATAGTCCACTGGACTATTTTACTCCCACCCCCACACAGCTCCAAAGGTTTGGGGAACCTTTGGAGGTTGGAAATAGTGCGAACAGGGTTCGCTTCCTTAGTATAGGTCAGATTGGGAGTGTAGAACACGAACAAATCTGCCAATCAACCACTGTGCTGAGATGTTGACACTAGCCTTACATAGTGCAACAAACTACCTTTTCAAGTACGCTAACACTCGTCCTTTCTAACAAAATTACAAAGCAAATAGAAACCTGACCGACGATGCTTCGGCACCTAGGTCACGGTTGTCTTTTTTCAAAGAGGCCTAGGCAAGTTCAATTACAACACCTAACCGGCCTTCCTTTCTAAACTAAATTTTTGATTGATAACCTGTTAATCACTAGTCAAATCTAGAACATAGTGAACTGTTCGACTAACTTCTCGGAAGCCATGTTTGATATGAAAGTTCTGGCTCAGTAGATTGTCTAGTTCCGCATCAGACCCTAGTTGGCATACCTCTCGGCTTTTAGCCCAACCCTCTGCAAAATTTAACAGTTCTTCCGCAATCCCTTGATTACGATAATTCGGACTAATAAAAATTCCTTCTAAATAGGCAACTGGACCCGCCTGACATCCTTCTACATAGTCGCGGCGAAGCGACAAACTAATCCACGCTATCGGCTCCTCACTTTGAGAGTAATACAAAAACTCAAAAGGAAACTCATTATTTGAAAATTTTTCTATCAAAACTTGCTCTTTTGTCTGCCAAACCTGACTTGCAAAAGTAGCCCAGATAGAAAGAGTCTGTTCATTAACTGCTCTAATTGTCATAATATCTCACCGTAACGACGGAAAACACCACAAAAGTGGTGCTTCACGCTTGAAATTGATTCATTGCTATTCTGGTGAGACAAGTCACACCAGGCTACCTCGCCTTCCAATTTCTAGGCTCGGGGTTTCAAATGGTCACTTTCACATTCCTATGTGACCTGCTGAAACAGTCTATTCCCAGACTGCTTCGCTCCCCCGAACCTTCCTCGCTCTCTAATTTCTAGGCTCGGGTTAAAAACGTCCCCCGGACGTTTTTAATACTCTTTCTCATTATAGCCAAAATCGGCGAGGTCGAGTTTTTTGTCACGCCAGTTTTTCTTGACCTTGACCCAGGTTTCGAGGAAGACTTTGTCGCCCAACATCAATTCAATATCACGACGGGCCATGGAGCCGATTTTCTTGAGCATGGCTCCTTGCTTGCCGATGATGATGCCTTTCTGACTATCACGCTCAACCATAATCGTCGCTCGGATATGGACCTTGTCGGTAAATTCATCACGTTTCATGGACTCGATGACAACGGCAACAGAGTGCGGAATTTCCTCACGAGTCAGGTGTAGAACCTTCTCCCGAATCATCTCAGATACCAAGAAACGTTCTGGGTGGTCAGTGATTTGGTCCGCTGGGAAATACTGGAAACCTTCATCCAGATTTTCCTTGAGAATTTCCATGAGACGATTAACATTGTTCCCTTGGGTAGCAGAAATTGGCACAATTTCCTTGAAGTCCATCTGTTGACGGAAATCATCAATCTGTTCCAAAAGCTGGTCTGGATGAACCTTGTCAATCTTGTTAACCACTAAAATGACTGGAACCTTGGCCTGTTTAAGGCGTTCCATAATCATGTCGTCACCCTTGCCTCGTTTTTCATCGGCTGGCACCATAAAAAGGACCGTGTCAACTTCACGAAGAGTGCTGTAAGCAGACTCCACCATAAAGTCACCCAAGGCCGTCTTAGGCTTGTGGATTCCTGGTGTGTCAATGAAGACAATCTGCTCTTCTTCTGTTGTATATATACCCATAATCTTGTTACGGGTTGTTTGAGCCTTGTCGCTCATGATGGCAATTTTTTGCCCCATTACATAGTTGAGAAAGGTTGATTTCCCAACGTTTGGACGACCTAAAATCGCCACAAAACCTGACTTAAATGTCATGTATTCTCCTTATATTCTAAAAAATAAAGTCCCAAATTTTCGGCACAAAGATAATCAATCCTGTCAACAAGGCAAATCCTGACACAAACAAGACTGCCCCTGCTGCCATATCTTTTGCATTCTTTGCCAACATAGAAAAATGATAGTCTGACGCCAAATCCACCACATTCTCAATAGCCGAATTCACAATTTCAAAAGCGATAACCAGACTAATACTAAGCAAGAGGAAGAGCCATTCTGTCACAGATACTTGGAAAATAAGTCCCGCAAGCACAACAAGGACAGCTGAAGCAAGGTGCTTCTTCATATTGCGTTCTTCCTTGAAAGCCGTCAACAAACCTGTTACTGCAAATTCTAGACTAGCAATCAATTCTCGGTTTTTCCAGCGATTTTTTGAATTATTCTCTTGTAAGTCCATAGGCCGTCAAAATTTCTTCTTGTAAACCAAACATTTCTGCTTCTTCTTCTGGCGTATAATGATCATAGCCATTGATATGCAGAAAACCGTGTACAGCTAAAAAGCCCATTTCGCGCTCGTAGCTGTGTCCGTAATCTTCAGCTTGCTCATGCGCCTTATCGATAGAAATATACAATTCACCAATATAGGCATCGAAATCTTCCATCATTTCAGCCAATTCAGGATTGTCCAGTAAGTCTTCCTCATCAAAAACAATCTCCGACTCTGGCTTATATTCTAGACTGACAACATCTGTGGGACGGTCAATTCCTCGGTATTCCAAATTGACCTCATGGACGCGAGCATTGTCCACAAAGGTCACAGCCATTTCCTTATTTTGCTTGCCAATTTTTTCGGCAGCAAACTGGAGCAATTCTGTAATCTGCTCCTGCATTTGAGCAGAAACCTGCCCTGTTTCATCAATCATTTCAATATACATAATCTTACATTCCTTTTACGTTTCCATTATATCATAAAACCTATCAATGAGGGGGTTTTAGTGGTATAATGTCCTCAGAAGCTATCAGAGGAATGGAAAATGTTACAAACACCGAAACACATCACTGCCATCATTGAGTCTCATCTGGATCAGATGACTAGACTTGAAAAGCAGATTGCCAGTTATTTTACTCAGTTAGACCCATCTAGCGCCGATCTTAGCCAAGAAAACACTATACAGCAACTCCACATTTCTCCATCTGCTCTTACCCGTTTTGCCAAAAAATGTGGATTTTCCGGTTATCGAGAATTTGTCTTTGCCTTTCAGAATAACCAACAATACTTGGATAAACATTTTGAAAAATTACAGCGGAGCCTAACAAAAAAAGTCTTGATAGACTATGAGGAAATCCTAACTGCTACCAATAAACTAGTAGATGAAGAAAAATTGGAAGAGATTGCCAAACTGATTGACAGTAGCAAGCGTGTCTATTTTTACGGAATCGGCAGTTCTGGTTTGGTTGCAATGGAAATCAAATCCCGCTTTATGCGACTGGGTGTAGTCTGTGATGCAATTACTGATAAAAACAATCTTATTTGGACAACTACTATTTTAGACCCTAGTTGCCTGGTCATCGGTCTTTCTCTGTCTGGTCAGACAGAAGAGGTCATGGAGCATCTCCACCTGGCTGCTCAAAAGGGGATTCCTACCGCCCTGTTAACAACCAAGAGTTTTCCCCATCCGACTTTTGACCAAATCATTCCAGTCGCCTCTGTTCGCCACCTCAATTACGGCAATCGTATCTCACCCCAAATTCCCCTGCTCATCATGCTAGATATTATCTACGCCTATTTTTTGGCTATTGACAAGGAGAAAAAAGAGAATATTTTCAAGCAAACTATTAGAGAATAATTTATCCATCTTTCTATTTCACAACACTCTTAATAAGACAAAAAGCATTCAAAAATACCCGATAGGTACAGTTTGAATGCTTTTAATTCGCTTAAATCTAACTCTATTCTTCAAGACCAAGAATTTGATTGATTTCTTGGCTATACAGAATAGCCTTACCTCCGAAAATAGCCTGTATTCCGCCTTTTACATCCAAAACAGCCGTTGCACCTATCGACTGAATAACTCCCTTATCCACAAGACCACTATTTCTGAGCGATACTCTTAATCGAGTCGCACAAGCAGTTACGTTCTCAATATTATCTGCTCCACCAAGAGCATCGATGATAGCAATTGCATTATCACGAAGACTAGAACCGTTTGATAAAACTTTTTCAGAATGCGATGCTTGATCACTGCTTTCCATACCAGGAACTAGCACGTGAAATTTGGTTACTAAAAATTTGAAAACTAGATAATAAACTGCTGCCCAAAGCAAGCCAACAGGAATCACGTAAATCCAATTGGTTTTGTCATTTCCTTGGAAAACACCAAAAATCAAGTAATCAATAAGCCCACCAGAAAATGAGTTCCCAATACGAATTTGCAGGAGATCCGCAACTAAGAATGATAGTCCATCTAAAAATGCGTGAACAACATATAGCCATGGAGCAACAAACAAGAAAGAAAACTCGATTGGTTCAGTAATTCCTGTCAATAAGGAAGTTAATGCACTACTTGAATAAAAACTACCAACCTTCTTACGATTTTCCTTAGGAATTGCGTGATACATAGCCAAACAAGATGCTGGTAGACCAAAAATCATCGTTGCAAATCGACCAGCAAAAAATCGAGTTCCATAAGTAAATAAGCCTGTATGGTTCGCATCTGCTAATTGAGCAAAGAAAATATTTTGCGCACCTTGGATCGTCTCACCTGCTACCACTTCACTTCCACCTAATGAAGTATACCAAAACATTGGATAGATGGTATGGTGCAAGCCAAAGGCACCTGTCAAACGTAATCCAAAACCATATAAGAAGGTTCCAAAACTTCCCATCTCTGCTATTGCCTTACCAAAATCAACTAACAAATTCTGAATCGGTGGCCAAATTATATAAAAAATGGAACCAATCGCAATTGCTGCAAATGATGAAATAATTGGAATAAAGCGAGAGCCTCCGAAGAAACCAAGAAAGGCTGGTAATTCAATTTTTCGGTATTTATTGTGTAAAGTTGCAACAGTGATACCAATCGCTAAAGCGCCCAAAACTCCAGTATCAATGCTTGCTCCCTTATCTGCAAAAAGAGTTAAAAATCCACTAATAGTAGCCGTATAAACCAAGTATGCAACCCCAGCAGATAGGCCAGCAGTCCCCTTATCAGCATCTGCCAAACCTACAGCAACACCAATTGCAAAAATCAACGCTAAATTCGCAAATACCGCACTACCTGCCGTACTCATGATAGTGAATACAGCTTGCAACCACGCTTGATCCAATACAGGAAATTGTGCTACAGCATTACTATTTGATAAGGCGCCTCCAATTCCCAGTAAGAGACCAGCAACAGGCAAAATTGAGATTGGCAACATAAAGGCCTGCCCTAGCTGAGAAAACTTCTTAAAATTCATACTCCATTCCTTTCTATAACCTATTTATTATTTATGTAAAGCACTAATAAACCGCTCTGCGATTTCTTTTGGACGTGTAATTGCACCGCCTACAACAATTCCTGCCACACCTAAATCATGAATAATTTTTACTTGGTCAGGATAGTGTATTTTTCCTTCCGCTATCACATCGATACCTGCTCGGCACAAGCGGTCAACCAATTCAATATCCGGTCCCTCCTCCTGCCTACTATAGGATGTATACCCCGAAAGTGTTGTCCCAACAAAATCGATGCCTGCTTCATAAGCAGTTAATCCTTCCTCAAAGGTTGAAATATCTGCCATAAAAAGTTGTTCGGGGTATTTTTCCTTGATTTGATTAATGAAATCAACAATATCGAGTCCGTCATAACGCTCACGCTTGGTACAATCAAGAGCAATGACCTCAATATCTAGAGCTGCTAACTCGTCTACTTCTCGCATCGTAGCCGTAATAAAGGGCTCTTGTGGAGGATAATCTCGCTTGATAATTCCGATAATTGGCAAAGTAGTTACTTCTTTTATCTCCTTAATATCTCGTACACTATTGGCCCGAATACCGACAGCCCCTGCTTCTTGGGCAGCCTTGACTAGTAAAGGCATAATACCGCCTTCTTCCCTATACAGGGGTTCGCCTGGTAAAGCCTGACAGGAAATAATAATACCGTCCTTAATTTGTTGCTTTAAATCTGTCTTACTAATAGTACCCATTGTGTCATTCCTTTCTGCTCTATACTAGAGATAGCGCTTACATTATTTATTATATAGTATATTATTATTTTTTCAATAACCTCTTTTTATTTAGAATGTAATTTCGATTTTTGTAGAAATACAAAAATTCCTGAAAATAGTTTCAGAACGAGTTCTCATACCTAAAAGTAGTTTTTAGGAAAATATAAAAGATTCTACCCAAAATTTGAATAGAATCCTTATTTTAATACCATTTTCTTGTGATAAGTTTCTGACGAATAGTGTTTAGCTCCTAGCCTCTGTGGCTAAGAGAGTATAATACATTGCCAGATTACTCTATCACCTCATCCGCATACTGTGGGTATAACGTTGTTCCCCAGATGGTTATTTTACGTTGACCAACAAGTGGTAAATCTTTGTCATAAACTGTTCTCCACCACTCCCATGCTAATCCTGTACATTCTTGAATATTGACATGAAGATTGCGAGCATTTCCTGGAATTTGAATGGTTTCACTCCAGTGTGAGGTCAGATTTACACCATTCTTATCCCAAGCTTTTGGTTCCCAAACTTCTTCTCCAGCTTCATTGTAAGATACTTCTTCCCAAGTAATGTTGTATTTCGCAACATAAGCACCTGAATGATCCAATGTCAATGCACTGCTATTATGGACGGTTGAAGTTGTTTCTATGTACTCTGAATTGCTCAAAATCTGAGCAGGTCTATTGTCTTTGACAAAGTTGGTTGAATACGAAATCGGAACACCTGGATTGAGTTTTCCGTATCTTGCACCTTCTTCAATAATCTTCTTCAGTGTTTCAATATTTCCGCTCACAACAGTAGCTGCACTACCTGCATCCCCACCAAAAATATAAGCAGAGAATGAAGTATTTTTCAGAATGTCTTGATACTCAGCATTGCCACTAATATCAACGCCTTTGATGGCTGCTTTAAATGCGGCTTGAACTTGGGTACTCCTACTGCTAGTTTCTAACTTGATGAACATAGAGCGTCCATAAGAAACGCTGGAAACATAAACAGGAGGTACCTCATCTGTTATCCCATTTCGTTGCAAATCTTCTACAGTTGTCCCTTCTGCAAAAAGCTTGCTTGGAGATTCTGGTTCATCAACACTAACTGTATAATAAATTTGTTTAAAGTTAATAATCTGAACCTGTTTTTCACCCGAATTCACGGCATCAAAATTGATATCTAATGGTACTGCAATTTTTTCAAAAGAGGTTCCGAACTTCGTTTTTAATTGTGACATACTGTATGCCATTGTTTCATCATATTGAAGCTCTGCTTGGGTATTGCCATACTCTCCAGCATACGTATTATTCCATTTAGACAGAAGGTTATTCACCCCTGTTCGAACAGTACTTCTTGTTGGAGAATTTACAACGGTGTGGCTATCCCCATTGGCCAAACCAGGTAAATTCAAACTAAGCGTCAGATCACCCCGCGCAATACTGATAAGCGTTGGATTATTATCCAGAAGATTTTGGTCAGCACGCAATAAAGCACCTGGATAAATATTTGCGGCCTTAGCATCAATAACAGCAATATCTGCACTATTGTTCGTAATATTCTTCTTTTCTCTGCGAAGTACCACAAAACGTCCGTTTTCTAACATACCAGTTGTTGCTGGCGGATTATCAATGTATTCTCCCTCATTTGTAAGAATCTCTTGTGGCTCGTAAGTCAAGCTTTGAAAATACTGATTAATATCTTGTTTGGAATCTGCAAGAACACTCAATGGTGTGACCCCTACGAGTGCCAAACTGACTATTGAGCTTAAAATCAAGTGTGAACTTTTTCTCATAAGTTTTATCCTTTCATGTTTTCATTAATGAAATGAATAGACATAAAAAATGGTATTAAAAAAACAAACGTTTGCAAATTCATTCTGCACCTTTTTAGATAAGTTGTCAAGACTCCTTTAGATGGAAAACAGACAAAAAACAGATTACCCCCTCTATTTGTTGTTTTTCCAACAATTTTCGGAACATTTCTGTAAACAACCTATTCATTTTCTGTTTTTTCTGAATTTCTGTCAGTTTTTCATACACATTGTCGCTTATAAATATTTGCAACAACAGCTAGATATTATAGACAATATGTAAAGACCTCCAATTGAGTGTAGTAATTCCTGTTAGAAGTTGATTGCTTTTTTATTCTAGTTACAGGTAAATCCACGAATTCTCAACTGGGGGTCTTTACATATTGTCTATACCTCCTCTTTTTGAACACAAAAACTCCCCCGACTAGCTTCTAATCCTATTAAAAACTTGTTAGGAGAGTTATTCCATTTTATTTATCCAATCGGCTTTATGATGTTTTTGATAAGGGAATCCAGGTTGGACCATTCGTCAATCATATAATCTGCCCGAAAGGAACTTTCTGGCTCTGACCGTTTTCTGTGATTAAACCAGACCGCTTGCCAACCAGCTGTTTTTGCTCCGATGATGTCATTTTCAAACGAATCCCCTAGATAACAAATATCTTCGCCTGACATCCCCAAACGTTCTTCCATTAGTTGAAAAATAGCAGGATTTGGCTTTGTGATACCAACTTGTCCAGAAATAAGGACATGTTCTAGCTCAAACCAATTAACTAACCCCATCGTGCGTATCTTTCTCAACTGATGTCTATAAGGTCCATTCGTAATAATCCCCATTGCAATTCCTTGCGCCTGACACCACGAAAATATTTCTGGAAACACTGGACTGAGCTCTATCTGCCCTTGAAAATAATCATAATCTATTTGAATAGCTAAGGCTGTTGCATCAGACACCTGATACCCAAAATCTGCCAAAGCATGTTTCATCCGATAAATATGACTGTCTTTCAGACTCATCTTTCCAGTTGCTGTCTCTTCAAATACTTCATCCGCATATCTGCGAAAGGAAAGGTAGAGTGGTTCAATTTGCTCCCTTGCTACTTCAATATGTCTTTCCAAAGCACGTTCAAACGGTTGAATCTGATCATAAAGCGTATCATCTACATCAAAAATTAAGGCTTTCATGAGTCAATCATGACCACCCGTCAAACGGGTGGTTTGAACAAGGGCTATAAGCCCACATCACCAGCCAGCGCCTAAAGACGCTGGCTTTCACTTTGTTCAAGCCTCACTGCTTTTGACTCGTCACTAGCCTCT
>NZ_JAOTGL010000028.1:0-23191 GCF_044427045.1 Streptococcus sp. 2022WUSS135 | reverse complement strand
AGAGGCTAGTGACGAGTCAAAAGCAGTGAGGCTTGAACAAAGTGAAAGCCAGCGTCTTTAGGCGCTGGCTGGTGATGTGGGCTTATAGCCCTTGTTCAAACCACCCGTTTGACGGGTGGTCATGATTTATTCAAATTTTAATTGGTACTCAATGAAAATTAAAATCAGACAAGCTCCAAAGGTTTCCCAAACCTTTGGAGCTTGGAGATAGAGTGAACGAAGTTCGTTTCTCCAAGAGCAGATATACGCCTGCTACTTTCTTATTTTATGGTAGCAGGCTGTCAAGCACCACTGGAGCTTGACACTTATCAAATCAAGTCAACAACATCTGTTTTGATTTTCGAAGAGTATGAAGAGGGAACTGATCGACCTCGTTGTGATTATTGCTCGTTAAAAAAAGCTTCATAGAGTGCGTGCAGGGCGCGTTTCTTTTCTTCGGTTTTGACAACGAACATAACAGAAACTTCACTGGCTCCCTGTGAAATCATTGCCAAGTTGACATTTTGTTTAGAGAGGGCAGTGGTAGCGGTAGCTGTTACACCGACATGGCTCTTCATATTTTCACCAACAATCATGATAATAGATAAACCATGTTCGATTTCGGCCTTGTCAACTTCCATTTTCGTATTGAGTTGACGAAGGATCTCTTCTTCCTTGATAGGAGTCAATTCACGCTCACGGACTACGATGGATAAATCGTCAATCCCGGTCGGCATGTGCTCCCAGCGAATATTGAGATCTTCGAGAATTTGCAACACCTTGCGACCAAAACCAACTTCACGGTTCATCAAGTATTTGGACAAGTTAATGCTGACAAAACCGTCGTCTGCAGCAATACCGACAACAGGAACTGTTTGCTCGGTATGTTTGTGTACAATTCGGGTACCAGGGTGAGTTGGGTTATTGGTGTTTTTGATAACCAATGGAATCCGTCCGCGATAGGCAGGAAGGAGGGCTTCATCGTGGAGGACGGAGAAACCTGCATAAGCTAATTCTCGCATTTCACGATAGGTCAATTCTTTGATTGAATGTGGATTTTTAATGATGCCAGGATGGGCAGCAAAAATACCATCGACATCTGTAAAGTTTTCATAGAGGTCAGCCTTGACCCCGGCAGCAATGATGGAACCTGTAATGTCCGATCCACCTCGTGAGAAGGTACAAATCTGGTTATCAACAGTTACACCGAAGAATCCTGGAATAATGAGTACTTCATCTGTATCACGAAGCTCTTCGATTTTGTCATAACTTGAAGGCAAAATGCGAGCATTTCCTGGTTCGGAGCTGACAATAATACCAGCTTTTTTAGGATGTACATAGCGTGCAGGTAATCCTCTGTGGGTAAAATATTCGGCAATCAATTTGGCATTATTATCTTCACCAGCTGCTAAGAATGCGTCGTAAAGGAATTCGTTATCATCAATTGGTAGGCTGGCCAAAGAGATGATGCTGTCTGCGATTTTCTTCATGCTGTTAGCTGTGAAACCAAGTTCGTCAACCATTGCCTGATAACGGTTGATGATCCATTCTTGACTGGCAGTCACATCTTTTCCGTTAACATATTCTTTATAATATTTAATCAACGCATCAGTAACTTTAGTATCCTCGGCATTGCGTTTTCCAGGTGCAGACACAACAACAAAGCGACGTTCTGAATCAGATTGAACAATATTGAAAACTTTTTCTAACTGTCCAGCTGAAGCAAGTGAGCTTCCCCCAAATTTAATAACTTTCATTCTCATCTCCTTGGATATTTTTTTCTATTATAGCAGAATGATATGAAATTGTCAGTATGTTCAGACAAATCTTGCCAAGAATTTTATCGAAAAACGAACAAGAGACAAGTATGAAAATTTCAGAAAAACATTTTTTTCTTTCAACTGTGTTACAATTAAAGTAATAGGAGGCGAGTATGGTAAAAGCAATTATTTTCGACATGGATGGTGTACTTTTTGATACAGAAACATTCTATTTTCAACGTCGAGTGAATTTTTTAGCGACAAAAGGTTTATCGGTTGATCATTTGGATCCATCTATATTTGTCGGTGGAAGGGCTAGTCAAATTTGGCAACGGATTTTAGGGGATGATTATGATAACTGGGATGTCCCTGCCTTGGAAGAAGAATATCGTGTGTATAAAGAAAAGCGACCTACCCCTTATGTAGAGAGGATTTTTCCTGAAGTTAAAGCGGTATTGGAGAGACTAACTATCCAAGGTATTCCTGTAGTTTTGGCTTCAAATACCGACCGTTCAGAAATCGAACGTGCTCTACTAGATGCTGGTATACGCTCTCACTTTAGTCATGTTTTCTCAGCGATGGATTGTGAGGCCCCAAAACCAGATCCTGCAGTTTATATGAAAGCAGCCAGTGCAACAGGAGTAGCTAAATCGGATATTTTAGTATTTGAAGATAGTGCTAAGGGAATTGAAGCGGCTAAAAAAGCAGGATTGACAGTTTGGGCTATTCGAGACCAGCATTATGGAATTGATCAGTCGAAAGCAGATAGATTGGTAGACAATCTTGAAGATGCCTTTGATTTATTGCGATTTTAAGAAATATTATATTGTAGTCCAAGTATTAGTTCTCCGTGAAAAATGGTGTTTCTAGCTCAGAATCCAGTTAAATCTTCCAAAAGTATTAACGTGAAAAAATGAAAGTTGTAAATTAAACTTAGAGCCTATATTTACAGTTCAGAATTGCATATTGAGGTTGTTTTTTTCAAAATACAGTCAGTATTTCCCTCAAAAATTGCCTTGATGAGCGAAAAAGCCAAGGGCTTTGTGTGTGAATATAGGTTCTTAGATACGTTATTTTCTAGCATATCTAAATTTTATATTTCGATGATAGCCCCCTCTTTTTCGGACGTCACACTTTCCTTGCTAGAAAAAAAGTGACAATTGTAAAAACTGTGTTACAATGGAAAACAAGAATTTAAAGTTTGATGTTCAAATCTTTTAATTATCAAACTATTTTGAAAGGAGCAAGGGAATGACCTACCAAACAATTCGTTATGAAGTAATTGATTCCGTAGCGATTCTAACTTTAAACAGACCGGAAGTGGCAAATGGTTTTAATATTCCTATGTGTGAAGAAATCTTAGAAGCAATCCGCCTTGCAGAAGGGGATGCCTCCGTCAAAATTTTACAAATTCAAGCACAGGGTTCCATTTTCTCCGTGGGTGGAGATTTAGTTGAGATGAAGCGTGCAGTTGATGATGATGATATTGCTTCTTTGGTAAAAATAGCAGAGCTGGTGAATGATATTTCGTTTGCGATGAAGAAATTGTCTAAAGTGGTTATTATGGTGACAGATGGGGCAGTGGCCGGAGCCGCGGCTAATATGGCGGTGGCAGCTGATTTTGTTATTGCCTCCAGCAAGACAAAATTTATCCAAGCCTTTGTAGGTGTTGGACTTGCGCCGGATGCGGGGGGGCTCTTTCTACTGAGTCGTGCTATTGGGGCAAATCGTGCTAGTCACTTGGCGATGACTGGAGAGGGCTTATCAGCGGATAAGGCTTTAGAATATGGGATTATTTATAAATTGGCAGAGCCAGAAAAACTAGAAAAGACGGTTGCCCAAGTCATAAAAAAACTCTTGCGAGGCTCAGTAAATTCTTATGCAGCAATCAAACAACTGACATGGGAAAGTCAATTTAAAGACTGGGAGTCTTATCGCCGATTAGAGCTGGATTTGCAAGAAACATTGGCCTATAAAGAGGATTTTAAAGAGGGAGTTCGAGCGCATGCAGAACGACGTAGACCAGTGTTTACGGGAGATTAATTTTTAAATTAGTAAAAAATGTTTGACAATCAAAGTTTTATGGTTTATACTTTGACTATCAAAGTAAAGGAGGCCTGTTTTGGAAGATCCAAAAGTAAATGAATATCTAACGGCCATTTTTAACAATGTGTTGGTGATTGAAGAAACAAGTCTGCGTGGTAGCCGATTCAATGATATTTCGATTAAGGAAATGCACACGATTGATGTGATAGGAAGTATTGATGGAGCTACTCCGAGTGATGTTGCTCGGACTTTGATGGTAACCTTAGGTACTGTTACAACTAGCTTGAACAATTTGGAAAGAAAAGGATATGTTGAGCGTATTCGTTCGACCAAAGATCGGCGAGTTGTTCATCTCTACCTGACCAAAAAAGGTCGACTGGTCTATCGTTTGCATCAACGATTTCACAATGAAATGGTTAAGCAGATTACAGATGGTATGGATGATGCAGAGTATCAGGTAATGAAGAAAGGACTCATGAAACTCTATCACTTCTTGGAGGATTTGAAATGAGAAACCATGCTAAAATCAGTCAGGTGGCCCACTATCTTCCGAAGAAGATTGTGACCAATGATGATTTGGCTCAACGAATGGAGACCAGTGATGAGTGGATTCGTAGCCGTACAGGTATCGGTCAACGGCACATTGTTACTGGAGAGACGACGAGTGATTTGGCTAGTCAAGTGGCTAGAAAATTACTGGAAAAGTCTCAGCTAGATGCTAGTGAAATTGACTTCATCATCGTAGCAACGATTACTCCAGATGCATCAATGCCATCTACGGCAGCTATGGTCCAAGCAGCAATTGGTGCGAAAAAGGCTTTTGCCTATGATCTCATTGCAGCTTGTTCAGGATTTGTTTTTGCGCTATCAACAGCAGAAAAATTGCTTGCTTCAGGAGTCTATAAGAGAGGACTTGTCATTGGAGCTGAGACCCTATCTAGGTCTGTCGACTGGTCGGATCGATCAACGGCTGTTTTATTTGGAGATGGTGCTGGAGGAGTTTTGCTGGAAGCGTGTGAACAACCGAGCTTTTTATCAGAAATCTTGCGAACGGATGGCGGTCGAGGTGCTAGTCTGACAGCAGGGATAGATCAGAAAGAGACGCCATTCTCGACACAAAGCCGTCAGCAACCCTTTATCCAAATGGAGGGCAGAGCTATATTTGAATTTGCTACGAGGGATGTTACGGCAACCATGGCAGAGCTGCTAGAACAAGCTGATATGACTGTGGATTGTGTTGATTATTTCCTGCTCCATCAAGCCAATATACGTATCCTAGATAAGATGGCGCGTAAATTGGGAGTGGCGCGTGAAAAATTTCCAGCAAATATGGATAAATATGGCAATACCAGCGCAGCAAGTCTTCCCATTCTCTTATCAGAATGTGTAGAGAGCGGAATGTTGCGATTGGATGGAAGCCAGATTGTTCTCATGGCTGGTTTCGGTGGAGGGCTCACATGGGGAACTCTACTCTTACAACTTTAGTTAATTCCTTGCCCTAGGCAAGATTAAAATATTTTATTTTCCAAAAGGAGACACATATCATGGCAGTATTTGAAAAAGTACAGGAAATCATCGTTGAAGAATTGGGTAAGGATGCTGAAGAAGTAACCCTTACAACAACATTTGAAGATTTGGATGCAGATTCATTGGATCTTTTCCAAGTTATCTCTGAAATCGAAGATGCCTTCGATATTCAAATCGATACTGAA
This sequence comes from Streptococcus sp. 2022WUSS135, assembly GCF_044427045.1. Taxonomy (NCBI): domain Bacteria; kingdom Bacillati; phylum Bacillota; class Bacilli; order Lactobacillales; family Streptococcaceae; genus Streptococcus; species Streptococcus sp. 2022WUSS135. The sequence continues at coordinate 17,694 of NZ_JAOTGL010000028.1, read as the reverse complement.
GAAGGTTTGACAACTGTAGGCGATTTGGTTGCTTATGTTGAAGAAAAAACAAAATAATTATAGTCATTCAGTTTATCTTTTATTACGTCAACGAATGAGGAAACTTCGTTTCCTTATTTCCAACTTCAAATAAACTTTTGTTTATTTGAACTCGCAATGCCGTACTCTACGAATGTTACTTGCTATCGTAAGTACGATTTCCAACCTTCAATAGTCCGCTGGACTATTGAAGCTATCTACAGCAATTGACACAAACTTCGTTTGTTTTATTTCCGACCTTTACCAGTCTATTCCTAGACTGGTAAAGCTAGTACTAAAAGTAAACTGAAAGACTATAGTATTCCTCTCCTTATTTCAAAGATAATATAAGGAAGAGGATGGCTAAGAAAAGTGCTATTTAGCATTTTTCTTAAATCGAATACTTTGATAATCAAAACATTGAAATATCAAACTATTTTTTGAGTGAGGGGGCAACCCTTCACTTGTTTACCTAATGATTTGATAGTCAAATGATTAGGTAAGCAAGAAAAAAGATGAGGGAATTATGAAGACGAAAATAACAGAATTGCTCGATATTAAGTATCCAATTTTTCAAGGTGGTATGGCTTGGGTAGCTGATGGAGATTTGGCTGGTGCCGTATCTAATGCAGGTGGTCTAGGAATCATCGGTGGAGGAAATGCTCCCAAAGAGGTGGTCAAGGCAAATATTGACAAGGTTAAATCTATCACGGACAAGCCTTTCGGTGTCAATATCATGCTTTTGTCTCCTTTTGCGGATGACATTGTTGACTTGGTCATCGAAGAAGGTGTGAAAGTTGTCACTACAGGAGCAGGAAATCCAGGGAAGTATATGGAGCGTCTCCATGCTGCAGGAATTACAGTTATTCCTGTTGTACCGAGTGTAGCCCTTGCGAAACGCATGGAAAAATTAGGGGTAGATGCTGTTATTGCTGAAGGTATGGAAGCTGGAGGCCATATTGGTAAATTGACCACCATGACCTTGGTTCGTCAGGTTGTTGAAGCCGTATCTATTCCTGTTATTGCTGCTGGAGGTATTGCAGATGGTGCAGGTGCAGCAGCAGCATTCATGTTGGGTGCAGAAGCGGTGCAAGTTGGAACTCGTTTTGTAGTAGCTACAGAGTCCAATGCCCATCAGGCTTATAAGGAAAAAGTTTTAAAAGCTAAGGATATTGATACAACTGTATCTGCTTCTATTGTTGGACATCCTGTGAGAGCTATCAAGAATAAGTTGTCATCTGCTTATGCAGCTGCAGAGAAAGATTTCTTGGCAGGTAAAATTTCGGCAGATGCTATTGAAGAACTTGGTGCAGGAGCACTCCGCAATGCAGTTGTTGATGGTGATGTAACAAATGGCTCCGTGATGGCTGGTCAAATTGCTGGTCTGGTTTCTAAAGAAGAATCTTGTGAAGATATTTTGAAAGACATCTATTATGGAGCAGCCAAAGTGATTAGAGAAGAGGCAAGCCGTTGGGCTTCAGTTGGAGAATAGGATGACAAAGACAGCTTTTCTTTTTGCAGGTCAAGGGGCTCAGACAGTGGGGATGGCTCGCGACCTTTACGAATATTCCCTGATAGTTAGAGAAACGTTTGACCAGGCTAGTCAGATTCTGGGGTATGACATTCGCGACCTGATTGACAATCAAGAGGATAAATTACATCAGACTCGCTATACCCAACCGGCAATTTTGACAACTTCCCTAGCTATCTATCGTTTGTTGGCAGAAAAGGGAATACAACCTGATATGGTAGCTGGTCTATCCTTGGGAGAATATTCAGCTCTGGTGGCATCGGGAGCATTGGCCTTTGAAGATGCGATTGCCCTGATTGCTAAGCGTGGTGAATATATGGAAACGGCTGCGCCAGCAGGGACTGGTAAGATGGTTGCTGTTCTCAACACAGATGTCAACTTGATAGAAGAAGTCTGTTCGACTGTTACCTCTGGGATTGTTTCCCCAGCCAACTACAATACACCAGCCCAAATCGTCATCGGAGGCGAGGTGGCTGCTGTGGATGAGGCGGTTGAATTGCTGAAGGAAGCAGGTGTCAAACGCATGATTCCACTCAATGTGTCAGGTCCTTTCCATACGGCTCTCCTGCGACCAGCGTCGGAGCAACTGGCTCAGGCCTTGGAGCAGGTGGAATTTGCGGACTTCCAAGTAGAGCTGGTCGGTAATACGGAAGCCAAGGTCATGAAAAAAGAGGACATCAAGTCCCTCTTGACCCGTCAAGTGATGGAACCAGTCCGTTTCTATGAGTCAATCACAACCATGCAGGAAGCTGGTGTGACTAACTTTATTGAAATCGGTCCAGGTAAAGTCTTATCAGGATTTGTCAAGAAAATCGATAAGACAGCGCATGTTGTAGCAATTGAAGATATAGCGGGGCTACAAATAGTATTAAACAAATCATGAGGAGGAATCATGGAATTAACAAATAAAAATGTTTTTGTAACAGGTTCAAGTCGAGGAATCGGCTTGGCCATTGCCCATAAGTTTGCCAGTCTTGGTGCCAATGTGGTGCTGAACGGTCGTGGTCAATTAGGGCAAGATATTCTGGATAGCTTTGCAGATTACGGTGTGAAAGTCCTAGCTATTTCAGGAGATATTTCAAGCGCGGAAGATGCCAAACGAATGGTGGCAGAAGCTATCGAAATCCTCGGTAGCGTCGATATTTTGGTCAATAATGCAGGGATCACCAAAGACGGTATGGCTCTTCGTATGACAGAAGAGGATTTTGAGACGGTTCTGAAGGTAAATCTTACTGGAACTTTTAATATGACGCAGGCTGTTTTGAAACCAATGACAAAGGCTCGTGAGGGTGCTATTATCAATCTATCAAGTGTATCTGGCTTGATTGGAAATGCTGGACAGGCCAACTATTCTGCATCTAAGGCAGGTGTGATTGGATTTACTAAAGCCATTGCCCGTGAGGTTGCAGGGCGAAATGTTCGTGTCAATGCGATTGCGCCGGGCTTTATCCAGTCTGATATGACAGATGTTTTATCTGACAAGATTAAAGAAGCTATGACTGCACAAATTCCTATGAAACGCTTTGGTGCGACAGAAGAAGTAGCTGATGTTGCTGTATTCCTTGCCAAGCAAGAATATCTAACAGGACAGGTGATTGCGGTTGACGGCGGCTTGACCATGCAGTAAGTTTCCTAATGAGAAAGGACTGAAAATGACAAAATTAAACCGTGTAGTAGTAACAGGCTACGGTCTGACATCTCCAATCGGAAATACGCCAGAGGAGTTCTGGGATAGTTTGAAGGCTGGGAAAATTGGGATCGGAAAGATTACCAAGTTTGATACCAGCGAGTACAGCGTACTTAATGCAGCGGAGTTAAAAGATTTTCCTTTTGATAAATACTTTGTCAAAAAAGATACAAATCGCTACGATAATTACTCGCTCTATGCACTCTATGCAGCTAAAGAAGCAATTGCTAATGCACAGCTGGATACAGAGACAGTGGATAGTGACCGTTTTGGCGTTATCTTATCAACAGGTATCGGTGGTATTTTGGAAATTGAAGAGCAAGTTGCTCGGATGAACGAAAAAGGTCCAAAACGCATTCGTCCCATGGCTCTTCCAAAAGCCTTGCCAAACATGGCGGCTGGAAATATTGCTATGCAGGTCGGTGCAAATGGCGTCTGCAAGTGTATCATCACAGCCTGCGCTTCATCAAATGATGCCTTAGGAGAAGCCTTCCGTGAAATCAAGTTTGGTTTCCAAGATGTGATGCTGGCAGGTGGAGCAGAAGCAGCCATTACTCCGTTTGCAATCGGTGGTTTCCAAGCTTTGACAGCTATGTCGACAACTGAGGATCCAGAACGTGCGTCTATTCCATTTGACAAGGACCGCAATGGTTTTGTCATGGGAGAGGGTTCTGCGGTTTTAGTATTGGAAAGTTTGGAACACGCAGAGGCGCGTGGAGCGACGATTTTGGCTGAAATCGTTGGTTATGGAAATACTTGCGATGCTTACCACATGACTTCTCCACATCCAGAAGGTCTGGGTGCTATTAAGGCCATGAAGTTGGCCATTTCAGAAGCAGGTTTAGAGCCAGCTGATATTGACTATATCAATGCCCATGGTACTTCGACACCGGCTAATGAAAAAGGGGAAAGCCAAGCTATCGTATCCGTCTTCGGCAAGAACACGCCAGTTTCTTCCACCAAGTCCTTCACAGGTCACTTGTTGGGGGCTGCGGGTGCAGTTGAAGCGGCAGCTGTCATTGAGGCTATGCGTCATTCTTACGCGCCAAAGACAGCTGGTACGACAGAATTATCTGAAGATATTGAAGCAGATGTCATTTATGGACAAGGGCGTGATATGGAAATCCGCCATGCCATTTCAAATACATTTGGCTTTGGAGGTCACAACTCGGTGATTGCTTTCAAACGCTGGGAGGCTTAAGTGAATATTACAGAAATAAAGGACTTGATGAGTCAGTTTGACCAGTCAAGTTTGCGAGAATTTTCATATAGCAATGCTGGGGAAACCTTGCATTTCAGTAAAAACCAGCAGGCGACAGCGGCTCCGAGTCCAACAGTAGAAGCTCCGCTTGTTCCAGTAGCTCCTGCAAGCCCAGCCCCTGTGCCAGCAGTCGAAACCAGTGAGCCAGCTCCAGTAGAAGCAGGTGCAAGCTCTGTGGCAGAAGGTACGGTAGTGGAAAGTCCCTTGGTCGGCGTGGCTTATTTGTCGCCAGCCCCTGACAAGCCAGCCTTTGTAGCAGTTGGCGATACGGTCAAAAAAGGGCAGACTCTCATGATTATCGAAGCCATGAAGGTCATGAACGAAGTGCCTGCTGACCGTGACGGTGTGGTCACAGAGATTTTGGTGGCTAACCAGGACGTTGTAGAATTTGGACAAGGATTGGTACGCATCAAATGATTGATATTTTGAAAATTAAAGAGGCTCTTCCTCATCGCTATCCAATGCTCTTGGTCGATCGTGTCCTTGAAGTATCGGAAGATGAGATTGTCGCCCTCAAAAATGTGACCATTAACGAGCCCTTCTTCAACGGGCATTTCCCAGACTATCCTGTCATGCCAGGTGTTCTCATCATGGAGGCTTTGGCACAAACCGCAGGTGTCTTGGAATTGTCCAAGGAAGAAAACAAGGGCAAGCTGGTTTTTTATGCCGGCATGGACAAGGTCAAATTTAAGAAGCAAGTTGTACCTGGTGACCAGTTGATCATGACCGCTAAATTTGTCAAACGCCGTGGAACCATTGCGGTCGTTGAGGCAAAGGCAGAGGTGGACGGAAAACTGGCTGCGTCGGGGGTGTTGACTTTTGCTATTGGAAAATAATACTCTTCGAAAATCAAACTCAGCCGTTGTTGACTTGATTTGATGAGTGTCAAGCTCCAGTGGATCTTGACAGCCTGCTACGATAAAATAAGAAAGTAGTAGGGGGCTATCTGCTCTTGGAGAAACGAACTTCGTTCGCTCTATCTCCAAGCTCCAAAGGTTTCCCAAACCTTTGGAACTAGCCTGATTTTGATTTTCATTGAGTATGAAACAGTCCTTTATTTTTCAAACTAGTTAAGGACTGTGATTGTTATAACAATTATTCTATGTTAAAAAGGAGATAGGATTCATCATGTTTGAGAAGATTTTGATTGCCAATCGTGGTGAGATTGCGGTGCGGATTATTCGTGCGGCCAGGGAATTGGGGATTGCGACGGTGGCTGTCTATTCAGAGGCTGACAAGGAAGCCCTCCACACCATGTTGGCAGATGAGGCTGTCTGTATCGGACCTGCCCGTTCGACAGATTCCTATCTCAATATGCAGGCGGTCATCTCGGCGGCTGTTGTGACAGGTGCCCAGGCTATTCATCCCGGCTTTGGATTTTTGAGTGAAAACTCCAAATTCGCCACCCTCTGTGAAGAGGTCGGTATCAAGTTTATCGGTCCTTCTGGGACGGTCATGGATACCATGGGCGATAAAATCAATGCTCGGGCAGAGATGATTAAGGCTCAAGTGCCTGTCATTCCAGGTTCTGACGGTGAGGTCTTGACCAGCCAAGAAGCTCTTGAAATCGCTGAAAAGATTGGTTATCCTGTCATGCTCAAGGCATCGGCAGGAGGTGGCGGTAAGGGGATTCGTAAGGTGGAAAAAGCTGAAGACCTAGTGTCTGCCTTTGAATCAGCTTCCAGCGAAGCCAAGGCAGCTTTTGGCAACGGTGCCATGTATATGGAGCGTGTCGTCTATCCAGCCCGCCACATCGAAGTACAGATTTTGGCGGACCAGCATGGTCATGTCATTCATCTGGGAGAACGGGACTGTTCCCTTCAACGCAACAACCAGAAGGTCTTGGAAGAAGCTCCGTCGATTGCTATCGGCCAGACCATGCGGGATCGTATCGGTCAAGCAGCAGTGCGGGCTGCCCAGTCAGTTGGCTATGAAAATGCGGGTACCATTGAGTTCCTATTGGATGAAGCCAAGGGCGAATTTTACTTCATGGAAATGAACACACGGGTACAGGTGGAACATCCAGTTACCGAATTTGTGACCGGTGTGGATATTGTCAAGGAGCAAATCAAGATTGCCGCTGGTCAGGAACTCAGCGTCGGCCAAGAAGATGTGAAGATTACAGGCCATGCCATTGAATGCCGCATCAATGCTGAAAATCCAGCCTTCAACTTCGCCCCAAGTCCAGGTAAGATTTCCAATCTCTACCTGCCAAGCGGTGGCGTTGGTCTGCGTGTGGACTCGGCAGTTTATCCAGGCTACACTATTCCGCCGTACTATGATTCCATGATTGCCAAGGTTATCGTGCATGGGGAAAATCGGTTTGAAGCCCTGATGAAGATGCAGAGAGCCCTCTACGAATTGGAAATTGACGGAGTGGTGACCAATACTGACTTCCAGCTGGACTTGATTTCCGACAAGCGTGTGGTAGCTGGTGATTATGACACTGCCTACCTCATGGAAGAATTTTTACCCCGCTATCAAGCAGAATTATAGTCTTTTTGTTTACTTTTAGTACTAGGCAACGAGCTGCAGGCTGTACTGGAGTACGGCAAAGCGAGTTAACGAAGTAATAAAAGAAAAACTAAATGACGATAAAAAAGTAAACTAGGAGAATGCTATGGCTTTGTTTCGCAAAAAGGACAAATACATCCGCATCAATCCCAATCGTTCGCGGATAGAGTCAGCACCTCAAGCAAAGCCAGAGGTGCCAGATGAACTCTTTTCCAAATGCCCAGCTTGTAAGGAAATCCTCTACAAGAAGGATTTGGGACCAGAGAAAACTTGTCAACACTGTTCCTATAATTTCCGGATTACAGCGCAGGAACGCTTGGCTTTGACAGTGGATGAAGGCTCGTTTAAGGAATTGTTTACAGGGATTGAAACCAAAAATCCCTTGGACTTCCCTAATTATTTGGAAAAACTGGCAGCCACCCGTCAAAAGACAGGTTTGGACGAAGCTGTTTTGACAGGAAAGGCGACAATCGGCGGACAACCAGTTGCCCTTGGAATCATGGATTCTCACTTTATCATGGCTTCAATGGGAACGGTGGTCGGTGAGAAAATCACCCGCCTCTTTGAACTGGCTATTGAGGAGCAACTGCCAGTTGTCCTCTTTACCGCATCTGGCGGTGCTCGGATGCAGGAAGGCATTATGAGCCTGATGCAAATGGCTAAGATTTCGGCGGCTGTAAAACGCCATTCCAACGCTGGCCTCTTTTACCTGACGGTCTTGACAGATCCTACAACAGGAGGTGTGACGGCTAGTTTTGCTATGGAGGGCGATATTATCCTGGCTGAGCCGCAGACCTTGGTTGGCTTTGCAGGCCGCAGGGTGATTGAGTCAACTGTGCGTGAAAATCTGCCAGATGATTTCCAGAAGGCTGAATTTTTACAAGAACACGGCTTTGTCGATGCCATTGTCAAACGCCAGGACTTGCCAGCGACCATTAATCGCTTGTTGAGAATGCATGGAGGTGTCAGATGACCAGTGATGTAGCACGTATGATCCGTTTGGCACGTGACCAAGCTCGCCTGACCACCTTGGACTATGCCACACAACTCTTTGATGACTTTATCGAACTGCACGGCGATCGAAATTTCCGCGATGACGGAGCAGTTGTGGGTGGCATCGGCTTTCTAGCAGGTCAACCGGTGACAGTCATCGGTATCCAAAAAGGCAAGAACCTCCAGGACAACCTCAAACGCAACTTCGGTCAGCCCCACCCTGAAGGCTACCGCAAGGCCCTTCGCCTCATGAAGCAGGCGGAAAAGTTTGGGCGTCCTGTTGTCACCTTTATCAATACCGCTGGAGCCTATCCAGGTGTCGGTGCCGAGGAGCGTGGACAGGGCGAGGCCATTGCCCGCAACCTCATGGAGATGAGTGACCTCAAGGTACCCATTATCGCCATTATCATCGGTGAGGGAGGCTCTGGTGGAGCACTTGCACTGGCAGTCGCAGACCAGGTCTGGATGCTGGAAAACTCCATGTACGCCGTCCTCAGCCCTGAAGGCTTCGCCTCTATCCTCTGGAAAGATGGCAGTCGAGCCCTGGAAGCGGCAGAACTCATGAAGATTACCTCTTATGAGTTGGAGAAACTCCAAGTGGTCGATCGGGTTGTTTTGGAAAATGGCAGAGCGACCAAGGAAGTCTTGTCTGACCTCAAGGAAAACTTGGTCAGCCAGTTGGCTCAACTACAAGACTTGCCACTTAATCAACTACTCGAAAACCGCTATCAACGCTTTAGAAAATACTAGGAAGACCTAGTATTTTTTTGCTAGATTTGATACAATGGATAAAATAATTTTCAGGAGTTTTTCCATGTTAGTAAAAGCAGAACTATCAAACGCAGAAGAATTATTGCCCATTCAACACCGAGCATTTGCAGCCTTGTATGAAACCTATCAGGACCAATACAACCCTGCCATTGAAACTATGGACTACTTCCAATCACGGTTTGCACGACCAAATTGCAACTACTACAAGATTGTCGAAGAGGGTCAGACAGTCGGTTTAGTACGAACAACGGTTGCTGAAGATGCTGAACAAGGCTGGCTAGGCTTGATTGGCATTGACCCAGACCACAGAGGAAAAGGCTATGGTCATAAGGCCATGTTAGAGTTAGAACAACTCTATCCGACAGTCAAGCGGTGGGTACTCTGTACGGTTTTACAGGAGCCTAGATTGGTCGCTTTCTACGAAAGTCTAGGCTATAAGGCTATCAAAACCGAGCCTGAGCAGGAAGGCATGGATATGGTCTATATGGAGAAGTGGATAGGAGGTTCAGATGCTTGAACAGTGTCATAGATACTTGGATTATCAAGGAGTTCATTATTGCAAGCCTGAAAAGGCAGGAGCTTCGGTAAGCGACATGACAACCTTAAGAAACTTAGCACAGGCAGCACGCAAGGAGTTTCAGACATTAAGTTTAGCCTTAGCTGAGCAAGTCAGTCCCTTTGTGCCAGAAAGAGTTAGTCAATGGATGAACCAAGCCCAGATTTGCAGACCGCATTTTTGGACCTATTACCGCCTACCCTCTGCTAGTCCGTCGGTCCCAGCTTTCGCCATTCGTCTGTATGGTAAGGGAGCTGAAGCGGGGATTTCAGTAGAAGTTAGCTTCATTGAGCGAAAGAAGGTAGAGACCTCTCTTTTTCAGCAAAACCGTGTGCTGAACTGCCCGATTCAGGCACCACTTTATTACTGGGTGCAAGAGGGAAAGGTATTTTATCGCTTGGATGGAACTGAGGAGAATAGGCAGATTTTACTAGAAGCCGTCGAAGCAGGACGCGTTCGAAAAGTACTGGTCAAGTATGATGTACCATTTAGAACGACTGCCTCTGAAGAGGAGCTGCGAAAACGCTTGACTAACGGCTTTTCTCTACTAGAACCTTATCTGAATATGACAAAACCCACCGAATAATCAGTGGGTTAATGGCAGACAAGCATCGTCATGATGTTTGTTTTTTTCTTGAGATAGGTTATGGCTTAATCACATCAACCCCACCCATGTATGGACGGAGAACTTCTGGAATGGTGACAGAACCATCTTCGTTTTGGTAGTTTTCAAGGATGGCAGCCACTGTACGGCCAACTGCTAGACCAGAGCCGTTGAGGGTGTGGAGCAATTTAACCTTGCCGTCAGCAGCATCGCGGTAGCGGATTTGGGCACGGCGGGCTTGGAAATCTTCTGTGTTGGAACAGCTGGAGATTTCACGGTAGGCATTTTGGGCAGGAATCCAGACTTCCAAGTCATAGGTCTTAGCAGCTGAGAAGCCCATATCACCTGTACAAAGGGCCAAAACACGGTAAGGCAAACCTAGTTTTTGGAGGATATTTTCTGCGTTTGCGGTCATTTTTTCCAATTCATCATAAGACTGTTCTGGTGTGGCAAATTTGACCATTTCAACCTTGTGGAATTGGTGAAGGCGGATCAGACCACGGGTGTCACGACCAGCAGAACCAGCTTCAGAACGGAAAGATGGGCTCATGGCTGTGAAGTAGATTGGCAGGTCTTTTTCTTCTAAAATCTCGTTGCGGTAGTAGTTGGTCAATGGCACTTCCGCAGTTGGGATGAGGACGAAGTTAGTGTCTGCCAACTCAAAAGTATCTTCCTTGAACTTTGGATACTGACCAGTACCAAACATAGAGTCGTGGTTGACCATGTAAGGTGTGATGATTTCCTGATAGCCTTCTGCGATATGCTCGTCTAACATGAAGTTGTAGAGGGCGCGTTCTAAGCGAGCACCCAAGTTCTTGTAGAAGAGGAAGCGGGCCCCAGTTACTTTTGCGCCACGTTCCCAGTCTAGAATATCTAGGTCTTCACCCAAATCCCAGTGAGCTTTTGGCTCGAAAGTGAATTCACGGGGAGTTCCCCAACGGCGAACTTCCACGTTTTCTTCTTCATCTGCACCAACAGGGACAGAATCGTGCGGCGTATTTGGAAGAACTGCAAGGATGGCATTTAGTTTTTCATCAATTTCCAAGAGTTCAGCATCCAAGTTTTTAACATCGGCAGACAATTTTTGCATAGCCGCAATCTTGTCGTCAGCATTTTCCTTGTTGCGTTTTGCTTGGGCAATCTCCGCAGAAACAGTGTTTCGCTCTGCTTTTAATTCTTCTACAGTAACCAAGATTTCACGGCGTTTTGCATCCAATTCCTTGATGTCTGCCAAGGTTTCAGCAGCCACACCACGAGTAGCTAATTTGGCAGCAACTCCGTCAAAATCTGTACGAATACGTTTGATATCTAGCATAGATGTCTCCTTTAGAATAAAAAAACACAGAATGAGAGATGCTGGAGCGATATTTACCGCGGTTCCATCCAGCTTCACATTCTGTGCACTTGATTGTATTTTGATAATTTCATAACGGTAGAATTTCACAACTTTTTCCTATCTGCTCACAGCGACCGCAGACTTTCTGAAAGGAGCTAGAAGCTACTTATCCGTTTCTACTATTATACTTGAATTTTTATTTTTTGGCAAATAGATTCGAAATTTTTCTGCCGATTGTTTGCATAAGAGTCGGTAATTTCACAACTTTTTCATTGCCGATATGCTCGCGGGCAATTTTAAGAATCTTACCAGAATCTTTAGATGCAAACAAGAATCGACTTTTCTCTGTATAAATTTCAAAATGACGGCTGATTGTTTTTCCGGAAACGTTTGCGCCAATGCTAGTCATTTCTGACCAAGGAATCTGGATATAGCGTTCAACGTTGCTATCTGGGTAGAACTCAAGTGCCTTGTCACCAATTAGAAATTTACCAACCTTGCCACCAAAGCCCATGTAGGAAACCCCTGTGGTTTGGAGTTCAACGCTTGTATTTTGTGATTGTGCCATATCGGCTCCTTTCCTAGATATTCATTATACCATAAAACCCCGCGAGAGCGGGGTCCTTGATTACATAATGTTAAAGAAACGAGCAAGAATACCTACGATGAAGAGACCGATAATCATTGTGATTGGTGTTACTTTCTTCTTAAGCAAGTGCATGCAGAGGAAAGTAAGGAGAAGTCCCATCAAACCTGGAATCAAGCTGTCCAACTGACCTTGTAATGTTTGAGTTTGAGTTGGTTCAAGGCTAAGTCCGCTAAGAGCTTGACCAAGAATACCTTTCAACTCAGCACCAGTAACAGTACCTTCTGGGAAGACGATGTAAGCTCCTTCTGACAATTGTTTAGCAGGAAGATTTACAGCGAAAGTAATAGATACCCAACGTTGAACAAGAACGGCAAGGATGAACATACCAAGGATTGAAGCACCTTTAGTGATGTCTTGAAGGATACCACCAGACATGTCTTTAGTGATTTCGCTACCAGCCTTGTAACCAAATTCTTGTGTATACCATAGGAAGGCCATACGAATGATGTTCCAGCCAAGGAAGAAGATGATTGGACCCATGATATTTCCAGATAGTGCAAGTGAAGCACCAAGAGCACCAAGGATTGGACGAACAGTAAACCAGAAGACTGGGTCACCGATACCAGCAAGAGGTCCCATCATACCGATTTTCACACCTTGGATAGCTGTGTCATCGATTTCAGCACCATTAGCACGCTCTTCTTCAAGGGCAAGAGTTACACCAAGGATTGGTGAAGCAACGTATGGGTGTGTGTTGAAGAATTCTAAGTGGCGCTCAAGAGCAGCAGCTTGATCTTCTTTTTTAGTGTAAAGTTTTTTGATAGCTGGGATCATTGCATAAGCCCAACCTAAGTTTTGCATACGCTCATAGTTCCATGAACCTTGAAGGAAGGTTGAACGCCACCAAACTTTTTTACGATCGCTTACGGAAAGTTGAATTTTTTCTGACATGATGAATCTCCCTTCTCTTAGTAGTCTTCAAGGATGTCGCCGATTGGGTCGTTAGATGAAGCACCACCGTTACCTGATCCGCCTTGTTTTGACAAGTTGAGGTAGATAAGCGCGATTGCAACACCGATAACACCAAGTGCGATAAGTGTCAATTGGCTGATAGCAGCAAAGGCAAAACCAAGTGCGAAGAATGGCCATACTTCACGAGTTGCCATCATGTTGATAACCATAGCGTAACCTACGGCAACAACCATACCACCGCCGACAGCCATACCGCCTGACAACCAAGCTGGCATAGACTCAAGAACTGCTTGAACTGCCTCAGCTGGAATTGCTAGAAGGAGAGCCGCAGGAATTGCGATACGCAAACCTTGAAGGAGAAGAGCAAACAAGTGGTAACGTTCTACAGCAGCGAAGTTTGCATCTTTAGCAGCATTGTCAGCACCGTGTACAAGACCGACTGAGATAGTACGAACGATCATTGTAAGGAAAAGACCAGCTACGGCAAGAGGGATAGCAGTTGTTGTTGCAACGGCAATACCTTCAGTTGAGAAGTCGCCACCTTTGATCATGATGATTGCAGCAGCTACAGAAGCAAGAGCAGCGTCAGGAGCAACAGCTGCACCAATGTTTGCCCAACCAAGTGCAATCATTTGTAGAGAACCACCAAGCATAACACCTGCAGCCAAGTTACCAGTCACAAGACCGATAAGGGTACAAGCTACCAATGGTTGATGGAATTGGAATTCGTCAAGGATACCTTCAAGACCAGCGAAGAAGGCAACGATGACAACGAGAATTGCAGAAATAAGTGTAATATCTGACATGTTGTAATCCTTTCTATACTAACAGATCGATTTATTGAACGTTTGCCTTGTTGATAAGTTCAAACAAGTCTTTCTTCGAATCGTTTGGTACTTTACGCACATCAAATTCAACGCCAAGGTCACGCAATTTTTCAAAGGTTGCAACGTCATCTTTGTCCATTGACAATACGTTGTTAACCATTGTTTTACCAGTTGAGTGAGCCATAGAACCAACGTTCAATTCTTTGATTTCAACACCACCTTCAATTGCTTCAAGAGCTTCTTGAGGAGTTTCGAAAAGAATCAAGGCGTGAGTGTTACCAAATCGAGGGTCTTTAGAAACCTCAATCAATTTCTTGATTGGGACAACGTTCGCTTTTACGTTACCAGGTGCAGCTTGTTTGATGAGTTGTTTACGCAATTCATCTTTGGCAACTGTATCTGATGCAACGATGATACGATCTGCTTTGGAAGCAGGAGTCCAACCAGTCGCCACTTGACCGTGCAAGAGACGAGTGTCGATACGGGCTAAGTTGATTTTCAACTTGCCATCACCGATAACAGTACCTGGAGGGATAGCACCTTGTAGTGCAACAGGAGCAGCATCGGCAACAGGAGCAGCTTCAGCTGGTTGAAGTTCTTCTGGAAGAACTTTGATACCATCTTTGGCTTCCTTGATAATGTTTGCCGCAACTTCTTCCACGCCAGCAGCAGCGTTAATCATACGCTCTGTGTAAGCTTGGATAAGCATTGGCAAGTTTAGACCGGTGATGATAGCAAACTTACGATCTGGATTTTCACCAGCTACACGGCTTGCTTGGTTGAATGGTGAACCACTCCAAAGGTCAGCCAAAACCAAAACTTCATCATCGGCATCGAATGCGTCCACGGCAGCATTTAGCTTAGCGTATAAATCATCTGGACCTTCACTTGGCATAAAAGTAACAACTTGTACTTTTTCTTGTTCGCCAAAGATCATTGAACCTGACTGATGAATACCAGCAGCAAATTCGCCATGACTTGCAATAATGATTCCAATACTCATTATTGATCCTCCTAAATTTTTCTTGTTCATGTAAAAACCATTGAATGGGCTTTCATGTTCGAACTATACCATTATAAAACGTTTTCAGTACATTTGTCAAGTAGGTTTGTGTTAAAAGTGCAAAATATTTCCGAAACTTTTCATAATTGTGTTTCAGAAAAGTGATAAAAATATGCAACGAATATGACAAAAACCTGACAGTTTATCAGTTTTTTTGAAGTCTATAAAAATAGTTTTTCTAGTTCACGTGCGACACCATCTTCAAAATTAGCAAATGCTGTCAATCTGTCGGCATGTGGACGAAGTGTATCGCTACAATTTTTCATGGCATAGGCTGTTCCTGCTAGGTCTAGCATCTCAACATCGTTATGCTCATCGCCGAAGGCAATTAAGTCGCTAGGAGTGGCTTGGTAGAGGTTAAGAACATAGCTCAGAGCAGTTGCCTTATTGACACCTTTTGCACAAGTTTCGAGGATATTTAATGGTCCACCCCACGTATTGATTTCTAATTCATCTTTGAAATAGGCATTCATTTCTTTTGCAAGTTCATACTTATCTGTTGCACGAGTTTGCATAAGGATGGAATGAGGGTCACTGGTAATTAACTCAGGTCTGATGAGTGTATCTGGAGTAATCTGTTCAACCCCCATCAGAGCTGGATCAATCTTGTCTAAGTTCTTTTGAGTGATGTAGAATTTATTCTTGTATTCACCGGCAATAAAATCTGCCTCAAATGTTTCTTCTTCTTTTAGAAATTCGAGTAGGTATTTTTTGTCGATTAAAATATTTTGTTCCCATTGCCATTTCTTTCCAGGGATGTGAACTAAAGAACCGTTGAAATTAATCATGGGAGTATCCAGTTCTAGTTGGTGGTAATATTTTTCAGCCATTCGATAGGGGCGACCTGTGGCGATAAGAACGGTGTGTCCTGCTTGGCGGACCTTCTTTATAGTTGAGATGGTATAATCAGATAATTGACTATCATTATTGAGCAATGTGCCGTCCAAATCGATAGCAATGATTTTTTTCTTCATATTTAATAGCATTCCTTTCTAGATTCGTTATACTAGTTTTTAATAGCAAGTAGTGTTTAGGTAGTAGCTAGACTGCTGAGAAATTGTTTTATGCGTCAAAGAATAGTACTTGTAGGTAACCATATCTTGAACTAATAATTTCCAGTATAACAAAAGGAGATAATAAAAGCAAAGAAGCAATAAATTTTTTATAGATTGTCCGCAACTTTTTTAATGTTCGTTATTTACGAATGTCAAAGACTGAAAATCAACAAAATAACGTTTTCAAGATTAAAAAACTTGAAATTAGAATGTTTTTTGATTATAATGTTTTTATCGTTCGTAAATTAAAGGAGAAATGAAAAATGGATCAATTTTTTAAATTGAAAGAACACGGAACGACGGTTTCAACAGAAATTATGGCAGGTCTTACGACTTTCTTTGCCATGTCCTATATTTTGTTCGTTAACCCGAGCGTATTGAGTGTGGCAGGTATGCCGACTCAGGCAGTCTTTTTAGCGACTATTATTGCGAGTGCTGTATCAACGCTTGTTATGGGATTATTTGCTAACGTACCTTACGCCTTGGCACCAGGCATGGGGTTGAATGCCTTCTTTACCTATACAGTGGTTATCGGTCTTGGTTTTACTTGGCAAGAAGCTTTGGCAATGGTTTTCCTCTGCGGTTTGTTTAACGTTTTTATTACCGTTACAAAGGTTCGTAAGAGCATTATTAAGGCGATTCCGATTAGCTTGCAACATGCCATCGGTGGAGGTATCGGGGTTTTCGTTGCCTATCTTGGTTTTAAAAACTCTAATTTAATCACCTTCTTGACATCTGGTTCAGATATTATTACTGTAAATGGTGTTGTTCCGGCAGATGCAACAGCCGAAACATTCTCAAACGGTGTTTTCTCTGTTTTTGCAGGTGGAGGTGTTGTCCCATCTATTTCAACTTTTACTGAACCAAGTGTTCTCTTAACAGTGTTCGGTCTCTTCTTGACAGCTGTTTTGGTTATTAAGAACGTGCGTGGTGCAATTTTGATTGGTATTATTGCAACGACTGTAGCTGGAATTCCAGCAGGTGTTGTGGATCTGTCTACAATTGATTTTGCAAACAACAATATCGGTACAGCCTTTGCGGAGCTTGGGACGACTTTCTTAGCAGCTTTTGGTGGTCTATCTTCGCTCTTTGCTGATTCAAGCCGTCTACCACTTGTTTTGATGACTATCTTTGCATTCAGCTTATCAGATACCTTTGACACACTTGGTACCTTTATCGGTACAGGTCGTAAGACTGGTATTTTCTCAGAAGAAGATGAGAAAGCTCTCGAAAATGGTACAGGCTTCAACTCTAAGATGGATAAGGCGCTCTTTGCAGATGCGATTGGTACTTCAATCGGTGCACTATTTGGTACTTCAAATACAACGACATATGTTGAATCGGCTGCAGGTATCTCTGCAGGTGGTCGTACTGGTCTGACAGCTGTTACAACAGCGGTTCTCTTCCTTCTTTCAATTCTTATCTTGCCATTTATCGGTATTGTGCCAGCTGCGGCAACTGCTCCAGCTTTGATTATTGTCGGTGTCATGATGGTTTCATCATTCCTAGATGTGGATTGGAGCCAATTCGAAGACGCTCTTCCAGCCTTCTTTGCAGCCTTCTTCATGGCACTTTGCTTCTCAATCTCATACGGTATTGCAGCAGCCTTTATCTTCTATTGCTTGGTAAAAGTTTCAACAGGTAAGGCTAAAGAAATTCATCCAATCCTTTGGGGTGCTACAGCTCTATTTATTCTGAACTTCATCATTCTAGCCATCTTGTAATCTGTTTATTATCCTTGAAGAGGCTGGGCAAAAACTAGCTTCTCACATATAAAAAACGAGCAATTCCAATTAGGAGTTGCTCGTTTTCCATTTCATGCTTTATAATTATAATAACGACAAAACAACTAGAAAGGCATGAAAATGTATAAACAGTATAACACAAATCAGTTAAGTTTGGAATTAAATATTGCTT
>NZ_JAOTGL010000027.1:0-23450 GCF_044427045.1 Streptococcus sp. 2022WUSS135 | reverse complement strand
AAGCAATATTTAATTCCAAACTTAACTGATTTGTGTTATACTGTTTATACATTTTCATGCCTTTCTAGTTGTTTTGTCGTTATTATAATTATAAAGCATGAAATGGAAAACGAGCAACTCCTAATTGGAATTGCTCGTTTTTTTATATGTGAGCGGCTAGTTTTTGCCCAGCCTCTTTCTTTTCTAAATGGTTTGTCCAGCTTTTAATTTTTTCATAAAGATGATGGAACTTGGAATCAGAACGATGATGCTTCCGATCCAGGCGGCGGGGTTAGCGGCGGCGGTTCCATAGAAGCCGAAATACTGCATGCCGATGATGGCGACTGCTGCTCGGAAAATTAATTCCCCAAAGCCTGCTAGTGTTGGAATAAAGCCCTTGCCAAGTCCCTGAATAAAGCTACGGAGAATAAAGAGGGAAGCAACAATCCAGTAACAAGAGCCGTTAATGATGTAGTAAACAAGAGCCAAGTCCAGAACTGTTTGACTGGCATTTGGCAGAAATAGACCAGAAAAGAAACGATTGCCCAAGATGAGAATGACCGCAAATACAATGGCCCAAGCAATGCTGAGGAGTAATGAGTGGCGCACCCCTTCTCGAATACGGTCATAGAGTTTGGCACCGTAGTTCTGAGCAGTAAAGGTTGCGATAGCCAAGCCCAGATTAACCATGGGCAGCATAGCCAACTGGTCAGTACGAAGGGCAATGGCCTGGGCGGCGATGGCGTCTGTTCCTAGTTGGTTGACCATAAACTGCAAGGTCATGGCTCCGATGGCGATAATACTGGCTTGAAATCCCATTGGAAAAGCAAGCTGGGCATGTTTCTTGAGATTATCTCTATCCAATTTTAAATCAGCTAGTCCAATATGATAGTGAGGTACCTTGTGGACAATATAAAAAATAAGAAAGAGGACCGAACAGGCTTGGGCAAGGATAGTTGCAAAGCCAGCTCCGAAAACGCCCCAGTTCATGACTAAGATAAAGAAAAAATCCAGACCGATATTGATAAAACAAGCGATAATTAGAGCAAGTAGAGGTGTTTTAGAGTTTCCGAGACTGCGTAGGGCTGAAGACAGGAAATTATAAAAAATAGTAAAGGTCAATCCGCCAAACATGGCCGTTAGAAAGGCATGGGAGTGGTTGATGATACTCACAGGCGTTTGCATTAAGACCAAGATAGGTTTCAAAAATGCTAAGGCTGAGACTGTTAGTAAAAGGCTGATGAGGGAAGCGTAGAAGAGTCCGTGGACAAAAGATTTTTTAAGCCCCTCTAAGTCGCCAGCTCCAAAGCGTTGGGCAGAAATAATGGTTAATCCATTGGTAACACCTTGGGCAAAGCCGATGATTAAAAAAATCAGGCTGGCTGTCGAACCGACACTTGCAAAGGCATCCTTTCCCAAAGTATGCCCCACAATCATGGAATCAGCAAAATTATAGGCCAGTTGAAAAAAAGATCCAATCAACAAGGGGATAGCGAATTGTAAGATGACCGCAATCGGTTTTCCTTTGGTTAAATCATTCATAACGTCTCCTTTTGACAGATGATAAGCCCACTAGATAAATGATAGTCTAGTAGGCTTTCTAGGGATAAAATATTTCTCCTGAGAACGGAGTATAGGGCGTAAATTTGTTATTTAATTTGTCAGCTCTTCAAAATGATCGACAGTATTATGATCTGTTACTGCTAAGATGAGTTCGTCAGATTTGAAGACATAGTCAGGAGTCAGTTGGATGTTTAATTCCTGATTTTTGCCACTTCGGTAACCGATAATATTGAGTTTATAATGTTGGCGGAGTTTTAATTCGCCGAGTGTTTTGCCAATCCATTTTACTGGCGGGTGAAACTCGACAATGGAAACATTACCTTCGAGCTCAAAGAGGCTGGTTGTGTCGCGGTGGAGTAATTGTTTTGCTAGAGAAATACCAGTCTCGCGTTCGGGAGAAATAACCTTGTCGGCACCAACACGAAGAAGGACTTCTTTCGCAGTTGTTCCTTTAACTTTGACAATGACCATAGGAACACCTAGAACTTTGCTATGCATGACAGCAAGAACACTGGATTCCAAGTTTTCGCCAGTAGCTACAACAACAGCATCGCAGTTACCGATTCCTGCTGCACGTAGGAGCGAGCGATCGGTGATGTCTCCGACAATACCGCGCGTGAGAATAGGTTCTAGATGATTGATACGTTGCTCATGATTATCGATAGCAATGATATTGCAATCGTAATTGTGTAATGTTTTTGCAATGGTAGTACCAAAAACTCCCAGACCGAGAATTCCGATAGTATAGTTTGGCATGATTTCTCCTTTTAAACAAGCATAGATGATTTTGCGTATTGAAGACTTTCAGTTTTAGATAATTTTCGAACAGAAAGGCTTGCGAGAATAGAAAGTGGACCGATACGGCCGAAGAACATGAGTGCCATAATGACTGCTTGACCGGCCATGGTTAGACTTGGAGTCAGATTGGCCGTAACACCTACAGTGGCTAGTGCTGACATGACCTCGAACATTAAAAATAGAAGTGGTTGTCGGTCATCTGTTAGGGCAAGTGCGAAGAGCCCGATGATGAACATGAGAAGGAAGACTGAGAATGTCGCAAAAGCTTTGCGGATGCTGAGGTTATCGATGGTTCGACCCATAAAGTTGGTATGAGGGAGACCGAGAATCTCGCTACGAGCATAGAGCACTAAGGTTAGGAAGGCGGTTATTTTAATACCGCCAGCTGTTCCACCTGGGGCTCCGCCAAGCATCATCTGAAAGATATAGAGCAAGAGGGTAATCGGTTCAGCCTTCGTGTAGTCGATACTGGCAAAACCAGCGGTTCGCATGGTGACCGTCTGGAAAAAGCTGGCTAATAATTTATGACCAAATGATAGTTGCCCGATAGTAGAAGGGTTGTTCCATTCGGTGAGTAAGGTTGTTAGAGTTCCGAGGGTTAGTATAATGGCTGTTAGGCCTAGAACAATCTTTGTATGGAACCCTAGTTTTCGTAGGCTACGTTTTTGCCCGATTTGTGTTTGAAGGTCAAACCAAACCGAGAATCCAAGACCTCCCATAATAATGAGACTGGCTAATGTTAGGTTAATCAGAGGATTATCCACATAGCGCATGATGCTAGTTGCACCAAAATTATCAAAACCAGCATTACAAAAGGCTGATATAGCTACGAAAATCGAGGTGAATAAACCTCTCGCCCATCCAAATTCAGGCACAAAATGGAAGGAAAGTAAGAGGGCTCCAAAGGCTTCGACCGCCAAGGTAAAACCAAAAGCTGATTTGAGGAAGCTACGAAAATATTTTGTGTCAGATCGGTTTAGAGCCTCTTGTAAAGTCGCCATATTGATGAAATTCATTTTACGACCACCGCGTAAAGCGAAGAGACCGATGAATCCTATCAAGCTCAAACCACCAATTTGGATTAGCATCATACAGATAATCTGTCCAAAAGTAGAATAGGTTTCAGCAACGGCTTTGGTAAATAGCCCTGTCACACAAACCATGGAGACAGATGTGAAGAGATGATCCCAATAACTTGCTGTAGAGGTGCTAATTTGTGAGATGGGAAGACTTAGTAAAATTGATCCAGTCAGAATCACGAATAAGAAACTGATAATGATTCGCTGACTGGGAGAAAGTTTGATCCTAAATGGTGACATAATTCTACCTTTGCTCAAAAAATAAAAGATGAAGATATTGTAGCACAAAAGAAAGAAAATGTACGACTAAAACACGCAAAGAACCTGATTTTTCTCTTCTTGAAAGCTTCATTGTTTTTTTGTTACTATGGATGTTATAAGTGGTGTTTATATGAGGTGGCTTATTTTATTTGTGACAACGGGATTATGGGGAAATTATTATGGGCAATGAAAAAGTGGTGCGGACCATAAAAAGAATCTCCTTAGTTGACCTAGGGAGATTTATTTCCATTCTGCTAAGACTTGTTGATGATAGTGACGTAAAGGTCCGACCTTTTGGAGGAGGTAGGTAGCAGCCAGTCCGACCAATAAGCCTGATAAAATTCCTGTAAAAGCGAGGATTGGCAGGTAGTTTAGTACATAGAAAGAACGGGCAATGGTAGCAAAAACAAGAAGCTGACCAAGATTGTGCAACATCCCGCCCAGAATAGAAATTCCAATAGGACTGACACGGTTGGGACCGAGCTGCTTGGCAGAGAGCATTCCTATATAGCTCAAAGTAGTTCCGGCAAAGCCATAGAGGAAGGTTGAAAAGGTGCCTCCCAGAAAGGTTGAGATGAGCAAGCGTAGTGCGACAACCTTTAGGCTATCCTTTGTAGGGAGGGTAAAAATAGCAATTAAGCTAATCAAATTTCCCAGTCCTAGCTTGGCACCTGGAGCAAAAGCAAATGGGGGGGTGATGAGTCGTTCAATCAAAGAAATGACAACTGCCTGAGCTGCCAGCATCGTAATAAAGTTAAGTGTTTGACGTTTAGAATTCATGGTGTAGAGAAAAAACTCTTTCTAGTCGATTATCTATTTTACTATCATACTTGTTTTTGTTCACTATGGCAAGTTTTGTCTGCCATATATTACTAATTATTGAAATTTGCTTGTCAACTATCTTGGAATGCGTTATAATGGAAACATGTAATTTGTTTTGGTTTTCACAAGGAGGAAACATTGTGACGAAAAATATTGTGATTGTCGGTGCTGGTTATGCGGGGATTGCAGCAGCTCGATTGCTAGGGAAAACCTTTAAAAAGGATCAAGATGTAACAGTTACCTTGATTGATAAGAACTCTTTCCATACCTATATGACAGAGTTGCATGAAGTTGCGGCAGGGCGTGTAGAAGCCAATGCAATCAAGTATGACCTTCAACGTATCTTCAAAAAATATCCAAAGGTTCAATTGGTAACAGACAAGGTTGTTGAGATTGACTACGATAAGAAACAAGTAGTTGCGGAACACCAAACTTTGGATTTTGATTACCTGCTCCTTGCAATGGGGGGTGAGGCTAATGACTTTGGTGTGAAAGGTGTTAAAGAACACGGTTTTACACTTTGGTCTATCGAAGCAGCAGAACGTTTGCATGACCACATGATTGATGCTTGCTATCGTGCCATGCGTGAGCATGATGAAGCCAAACGTCGCGCTCTTTTAACCTTTACTGTTATCGGTGCTGGCTTCACAGGTATTGAGATGATCGGTGAGTTGATTGACTGGGTACCAATTTTGGCACGTGAGTTCAAGTTAGATCCAAAAGAATTCTCACTTAAGGTTGTTGAGGCAACGCCAAATATCTTGGCTATGGTTACTGAAAAAGAGCAAGTCAAGGCTCGCAAATACCTTGAGAAAAAAGGTGTTGAATTGGTTCTTGGCGATGGTGTAGCAAGTGTACAAGAAGATAGCTTGACACTTTCATCAGGTCGTCAAATTCCTACCTATACCTCTATTTGGACAGCTGGTGTTCAAGCCAATACAGACGCAAGTGAATTTGGTATTGAAAAAGCACGTGCAGGTCGTTTGGTAGCCAATGAGTTCATGGAAGCGAAAGGCAAGGAAAATGTCTATGTAGCTGGTGACTTGGTTTACTTTGAAGAATCAGAAGGAAAACCAACTCCACAGATTGTACAAGCAGCTGAACAGACAGGCCATACTGCGGCAAGTAATATTATTGCAGCAATCAAGGGTGGCGAAAAACATCGCTACAAAGGTAAATATGATGGGTTTATGGTATCTATTGGAGCACGCTACGGTGTAGCCTTCTTGATGGACAAATACCACATGTCAGGCTTTATGG
This sequence comes from Streptococcus sp. 2022WUSS135, assembly GCF_044427045.1. Classification (NCBI taxonomy): domain Bacteria; kingdom Bacillati; phylum Bacillota; class Bacilli; order Lactobacillales; family Streptococcaceae; genus Streptococcus; species Streptococcus sp. 2022WUSS135. The sequence continues at coordinate 17,688 of NZ_JAOTGL010000027.1, read as the reverse complement.
CAATGGCTGTCAAACACATGGTAAACCTACTCTACTTCTTTACCATCCGTAGTTTCTTCTACATGGGTTCTTATGTTCGTCATGAATTCTTTGACATTCAGAATAAGCGAAACATTTTTGGCGGTCATACTTCAGGCAAAGGAAATCTTCTCTGGTCTGTGCCAATGCGTGTCCTTTATGGTTCAGTATGGCTCTACGAAGGTATCAAGAAAGCCTTTGGTCTATTTGGGACAACATCATGGTTTGGGGATCAAGTTGTCTTCCCATTCCCTTGGTTAGCTGATCCAGTATCTGGTGCATCCGCTGCTGAGGCGGTTTCAAGTGCCTCACAAGCGGCAACTGCTGCGGCAGAAGCCGCTGAACCAATTTTTGGTTTGAGCTATGCCTATGGTGAAGCACCGATGGCTGTTTTGGACAAAATGCCTGATTGGTTTGCTACTATCATGGAATTTATGATGCCAAACCAAGAAGTAGCACTCTTTATGCAAAAATTTATGACAGTAGCAGAAATCGGTATTGGTCTGGCTTTGATTGCTGGTGCCTTTGTATGGATTGTATCTGCTGCAACCGTTGCTTTGGTAGTTATGTTCAGCCTGTCAGGCATGTTCTACTGGGTAAATATTTGGTTCATCCCAGCAGCTATTTCTCTTATGAACGGTGCGGGTAGAGCCTTCGGTTTAGACTACTGGATCATGCCATGGTTGGGTCGTTTCCTAGACAAGAAGATTTATGGAAAGCCGAAGCATATTTACCATATCAAGGATAAAAAATAAAGGAAATATAGAAAGTTAGTGGTACATCAAATTTGGAATACCTATCCTGAGATTGAGAGGGGACTTGAAGAGGTAAAATCCATCATCTTATCTGAGATGATGGTCCTGCATCCAGCAGTTACAGCGAAGATTGTTGAATATGTAGAGGCGCCAGGAAAATACCTGCGTGCCGGCCTCTGTCTGCTCTTTGCACAAATGACGGAAGGAAAGATTAGCCGTTCAAAGCTATATTTTGCTGCCCATTTAGAAGTCCTGCATCTGGCGACTCTGATTCATGACGATGTGATTGATGGCGCGGATAAACGGCGGGGAGTCACGGCGGCTCATCAACAATTTTCTAATCGAATCGCTATCTACACGGGTGATTATCTTCTTGCCTATTCAAGTCGACTATTTGGAAAAGGGCTTCGTTTGCTAGAAGTATCACGTGATGATTTGGATTTGGGTAATGATAAGCTGATGGAAACAATTCTTCGAGGGGAATTATCTCAGCTACTCAATCAATTTGATGCCAATATGACTATGAAAGCCTATCTCAAGCAAATTCAAGGGAAAACAGCTTTTCTATTTGGACTTGCCTGTCAGTTGGGGAGCTTTGTACCAGGCCAATCTAGGAAAGACAGTAGCATGGCTTTTCGGTCTGGGCAAGCACTTGGCATGGCCTTTCAGCTACGAGATGACTTAATTGACTATCAGCTGGATGTAGTAGCATCAGGAAAACCTAGATTGCAAGATATTCAAAATGGTATCTATACTGCACCGCTACTATTTGCTATGCGAGAAGACAAGTCTATCCAGCAGCAATTGCGGGCCTATATTCAATCCCCTACGGCAGAAGGGTTGGAAAGCCTTACAGATAGGATTTTTGCAACACATGCTATTGCCAAAACAGAGAAACTGATTGTTAGCTATTTGGAAAAAATGATGAATTTTGTAGATAGAATACCACAGTTATCGACTGCATCTATGCAAAATTTGGTGGCAATAGTTTTTAGTCATTATTTTTAAAAAATAACTAGACATTTTCTCTAATTAGGTATATCATTATAAATATAAAACTATTTACTTAACAAAAGGAGCATTGTTATGAAAACAACTAAAGTTGTGTTGAAAAGTTTGGTAGTTCTTGGTGCGGTATTTGCACTCGCAGCTTGCGGGTCTAAACAAGAATCTACTTCAACTTCATCTTCAACTAAAGAAACAGTAGTATTGAAAGATGGTACTTATAAAGCTGAGTCAAGCAAAGACGATTATGGCTACAAAATTGTTCACACATTGACTGTTAAAGATGGAAAAATTAGTGAGTCAAAATTTGACTACGAAGCGGAAGATGGAAGTCTTAAATCAGCAAATGAAGAGTACAACAAAAAAATGAAAGATAAAGCTGGAGTTTCTGCCGGTGAAGCAATTGAACAACTCAATGCAGCTTTGGTTGAGAAACAAGAACTCTCAGCTGTTGAAGTTGTATCAGGTGCAACTCATACTTCTGAAGACTTCAAGAAGAGTGCAGAAGCCCTTCTTGCAGCAGCTGCTGAAGGAAAAACAGAAGCTGTAAAACTTGACTAATTAAGTCTATACAGAAAAGACACAGTCGCACTTGTTTGGCTACTGTGTCTTCTTATTTTTGGGGGAAGGTGAAATCAGTGAAAAAAATTGCAAGTCTATTGTTCGTGGGCCTACTGATGGTTTTGCTTGTTGCCTGTGGTGGTAAACAAAACGAAAGTTTATCTGTTGTGAAAACTCCGTTGACTCGTAGTGAAAGCTTACTTCACACAGTAGTGCAATTGAGCATTTATCATGAAAATCAGGAAGAAGCGATGGATGAAGCTGTCTCCTATATCAAGGAGATGGAAAGTCTGTTGTCCACAAACTTGGAAGGGGCAGATGTCTACCGTATCAATCAGGCAGCAGGAAAAGAGGCTGTCAAGGTGGATGAACGTACCTTTGAAGTGATTGAAACAGCTATTGACATGAGTAAAGAAAGTCAGGGGCTATTTGACATTTCCATTGGAGCTGTGAGCAATCTGTGGAAAATTGGAGATGAGGATGCACGTAAGCCGAGTGATGAAGAAATCAAAGCTGCTCTGCCATTTATCAATTATAAAGACATTACTTTAGATAAGGAGAAGAAGACCGTCTTTATCAAAGAAGGAATGACGCTAGAATTAGGAGCCATTTCCAAAGGTTACATTGCAGATAAGGTTAGAGAATTGTTTGCCAGCAAAGGGATTACGACAGCTATCATCAATCTAGGCGGGAATGTGGTGGTTATGGGGGATTCGCCAACGACACAAAATGGTTGGAATGTTGGAGTTCAAGACCCAGACCAAGTGCGTGGATCAACGGTCGGTTCTGTACCAGGAACACATGACTCGGTTGTTACTTCAGGTATTTACGAGCGCTACTTAGAGGTGGACGGTGTTAAATACCACCATATTCTGGATCCAAAAACTGGCTATCCTGTGGAAAACGATATTTCAGGTGTGACAGTCTTTTCCAAAACATCTATCCAAGGGGATGCCTTATCCACAACTCTCTTCTTACTAGGTGTGGAAAAAGGTCTTGACTTTATCAATCAGATTGACGGTGTAGAAGCTGTTTTTATCGATAAGGAGCAGGGGGTTCATCTGAGTGATGGCTTGAAGGAAAGCTTTGAATTAACGAATGAGGAGTATCATCTTGTCAATGAATAAATCAACTAAAGGACTCAGTTTGCCTGTATTTCTAGAATTTGTTGAAATGAAGACCAAGGTAGCTAGTGTTTTCCCGATGACCCTGGGGATTTTATGGAGCCTGTATCGCTATCAAGCTTTTAACTGGCTCAATACACTTTTGTTCATTATTGCCGTTCTTAGCTTTGACATGTGTACAACTGCCATCAACAATAGCATGGACTACCACAAGGCCAAGGATGAAACCTATCGTCAGGAAAGCAATGTGATTGGAAAATTCTCTCTAGATTTCCGTCAGATGATTGGAATCGTCCTTGCCCTACTTATTTTTTCTCTACTGGTTTCATTGCTCCTCGTATGGCGGACCAGTTGGCTCCTCCTACCGATGGGGGCTCTCTGTTTCCTCATTGGTATCTTCTATACTTTTGGACCTATTCCGCTTTCGAGAATGCCACTGGGTGAAGTTTTCTCTGGAGTAACCATGGGATTTGGCATCTTCTTTCTTGCTGTATTTATTCAGCAACCAGATTTGCTACTGACCAGCCAAGTGAGCGGCCAGTGGATGACCTTGCAATTCTCTTGGACCAAAATAATAGACATTATTTTCATGTCCCTTCCTTTGGTATGCTTGATAGCCAATATCATGTTGGCCAACAATACCTGTGATTTAGAAGAAGATATTCGCAACCATCGTTATACTCTGGTTTACTATATTGGCAAGAAAAATGCTCTTAAATTGTATTTTGTCTTGGCAAGTTTACCATGGTTGCTGTGGATAATCTACTGTCTGACTGGATTCTTACCAATCTGGGCACTGATCGGTTTCATCGGTGTTTGGCCTGCCTATAAGAGTCTGGAAACATTTTTGAAAAAGCAAGTCAAACGGGAAACCTTTATCGAGGCAGTAAAGAGTTTTGTACTCTTTGCGCTGCTATATGTGGTGATACTTGCTTTAGCTCTTATTTTCTAAAAAGGAAAGACACAGTCGTTCAGGCTGTGTCTTCTTTGTTATAGCGGTAAAATGAGTTCTTCTTCGTCAGTGCTTTCCCCGCCAACGGATTTTATTTCAATCAATAGGTTATGTGGCAGGCAGACGGAGAGTTCTCCTGGCTGGCTAATCCAGCTGGTCATAACGGCAATTTGGTCTGGGCTATTGTCTTCCTTGACCCGAATGCGTTCGCCATCAACTTCAATGATGTTGTATTGCCCTTCATTGGGATAGTAGGTCTTTTCTTGATGTGGTGTGTCCTTTGATAATTCAAATTGGTCGACCACCTCACCATTGATGCGGACATAGGCAATCGTTTTTGCCTCATTTGTATCTGTTGTCAGATGTGCATAGGTAAAAATTGCTGGAAGAAAGGATAAGATGAGGGTAAATCCGATTAAGATATAATCAAATAGTTTGAGTTGTTTGAGAATGGATTTGAATGTCATATACAATCTATTCTATAGAAAAAATCCTACTTTGTAAAATGTTGGATACAGATTGCTTTTTCAATTGTCTAAAGAAGAGTAGGATGGCTAACATTCCCCAAAATCCAGCATGCAGTGGTTGTATTTTCCCAGCGAAAAATCCAATGGAGAAAGTTAGGGCAAAACCTACAAAGAGAAACCAGAGCAGCGGTTTATGATAAAGATAGATAGCTTTTTGGACAACATTTGATTCTGGACGGGTAGTTTGCCAGTCACTATTTAAAATTGGAAGTATAGTGAACAGTAAGAAAAGGATTGATGGATTGTCCCCTGTCAGGTAGCTATGTATGTACAGGCTGCAAATTACTGTATAGGAGAGAACAATCAAAGTGAAAATGAATTTCGGTTTGTCAACGTCTATCTGGTTTCTCCTTTTTAAGATAAATCCGATAAAGAATAGCCAGAGCAAATCCAGCAGGAAGGATGAGGACAAGTGGTTTGACATGCCCTAGCCAAATGCCTACAGAATAAGTCAAGGTCATGGCAAACAGTGCAAAGACAGATTGAATGAGAAAGTAGTGTTTTTCCTCTGTTGTTTTATAGGATCTAAAGATCTGAATGGTCGGTAGCGTAATCAAGAACGAATCGCTGCTAATTGGCTCATTGACCATGTAAGAGTAGATGAAGAAGGCAGAAAAGAGGCCATAAAACAAGACAAAAATGCGACAGGTTTGTTTAGGTGTAAAAGGTTTATTCATGGTGTTAGCTCCTTATTTTTTCTTAGCAGTATCTGCTTCCAGTTTTTGCAGATAGGCAATGGCAGACAGGGCTAGACTGGCAAAGAGGCCCATCATGCCACCGAAGAAGAGGGATTTTACGTGGAAGATGGAATCCAGTAGGGGAAGCTGGAGGCTAAAGAGGTCTGCCAGCCCAGCAAAGAGGCTAGATAGCAGGGCAACTCCCAGTCCCCAGAGAAGTGGGTTAAGGGGCCGGGCTTGTCTTTCCTCAGGGCTCAGTTCGTCCACGTCATATTGAGGCAGGTCAGCATGGAGAGTACGCATATTAACGATACCAATTAGGATAATACTGAAGAAGGCAATGATCATTGGATAGTAGGCAGCCACCTCCAGAGGGTAGCGGTAGGCTAGGAAGTAGGCGATGGCATTTCCAAGAGCTAGGAAGTAGAAGTAGTAGATAAAGGCTTGTCCGCCGATAGCATCAGCCTCGGCCCGTCGGTATTCGTCTAAAGGACCGCGGATACCATAAAAACGTTTAATCATATTTTTGATCCACTTGGGTTCTTCTTTGGCAATAGCAGAGCTGACAGTTAGTTTTTCTGCCTTTTTCATGCGTTTACGAAGAGTGATTTCGATATAAATTCCCATGAAAACACCGACTAGACAGGCTGCAAGGAATTTTCGGAGGTCAAATAAATGGTCTAGTGGATTAAGTCCTTCCATCCAGGCATCAAATCCCGTGTTCCAGATATACATACCACAGGTGAAATAGAGGGCGAATTTGATACTTGCTCCCTTGAATTTCTTTTGTTCCTTGGTAGTCAGTTCTTCTACATCTAAACTGTCCAGTTGACTGTGCCGGAGTTTAAACATGATGTAGGTACTAGCAGATAGGTAGGCTAGGAGCAGAGTAACGGGGTAGCCATAGGCAACGACTTCTGGGTAGCGTTTGGATAGAGCGAGTGCCAGTAGGGTAAGAGCCATGGTGCCCCAAAAGAGCAGGATAAAGCAGGTATTGCCTAGTCGGAAGGCTTCTTTTTGGCGAAATTCATCCAAGGGCCCTGCGATACCGTAAAATCGTTTGATTAATTTATCTTGAAAGGTTTCTTTTTTCATAAGCAGCTCCTTATTTTTGATCGAACAATGGTAAGATGTAAACAAAGCCTAAGAAGTAGATGGTCCCAGCAATCAGCAATTGTAGCCAAAATTTTGCTTGGCTGATGGTGTGCAAGATTTCTGCTCCGCTATTGCCCCAAAGCTGAAAGAGGACAAAGAGCGGGATAAAAATAAGGGTAGAGATAAGAGCTTGACGTATATTCTTTTTCATGATATTTTCCTTTCTATTCATTCCAAAAGAGGCTGTTGAGATCGGTCTGTAAAGCTTTGGCTAGGTTGATACAGAGGTCTAGCGAGGGGTTGTACTTGTTGTTTTCAATCATGTTGATGGTTTGCCTGGATACGCCGATAGCTTTGGCAAGATCCAGCTGGGAAATCCCTAGCAGTAGGCGATAATCTTTGACACGGTTCATTGGTTCTCCTTTCGTGTAAAATATATGCGACATTCTATGGTAAAGAGAGAGGATAGACTAGCTATCCTTAGGCACGATGTCAATTATATGCGACAGTTGATTGTAAAAAAATGAGGGAGACCTCCCTATTGATGTCAACTATATGCGACATGTTTCTTTACTGTTAGTATATACCTGTTCATATAAGTTGTCAACTATATTTGACAGTTTTTTTGTAAAAAGTTTGCAACAACTTTTTATTTTAATTTGTGGTACAATAGAAAAGATATGACCAAGGAATTTAATCACACAACTGTTCTCTTGCATGAGACAGTCGATATGTTAGACATCAAACCAAATGGAATTTATGTAGATGCAACGCTGGGTGGAGCAGGGCATAGTGAGTATCTGCTCAGTCAGTTGACGGATGGGGGGCATCTTTATGCCTTTGATCAGGATCAGACTGCTATTGATCATGCCCATATTCGCTTGGCATCCTACATTGAAAAGGGACAAGTGACCTTTATCAGGGATAATTTCCGCAATCTCAAGACTCGCTTGGCGGAGCTAGGTGTAACAGAGATTGATGGGATTTGTTATGATTTAGGAGTATCTAGTCCACAGTTGGATGAGCGGGAGCGTGGCTTTTCTTACAAACAAGATGCTCCGCTTGATATGCGGATGAATCGTGAGGGACATTTGACGGCTTATGATGTGGTCAATAACTATGACTATCACGACTTGGTACGGATTTTCTTTAAATATGGTGAGGATAAATTTTCCAAGCAGATTGCTCGTAAGATTGAACAGGCGCGTGCGGTCAAACCTATTGAAACAACGACTGAGTTGGCAGAGCTGATCAAATCTGCCAAGCCAGCCAAGGAACTTAAGAAGAAGGGGCATCCTGCTAAGCAGATTTTCCAAGCTATTCGGATTGAGGTCAACGATGAGTTGGGAGCAGCGGATGAATCTATCCAGCAGGCCATTGACTTATTGGCTCTGGATGGACGGATTTCTGTTATTACATTCCATTCTTTAGAAGATCGTTTGACCAAACAACTCTTCAAAGAAGCAAGTACGATTGATGTTCCAAAAGGTTTGCCATTTATTCCAGATGACTTGAAGGCGCCACTTGAATTGGTCAATCGTAAGCCTATCTTACCTAGTCAAGAAGAATTAGAGGCAAATAATCGCGCACATTCAGCCAAGCTGCGTGTAGCTAAGAAAGTACATAAATAGGAGAGAGTCTATGTTGCAAGAAAAACGTAGAGAAGCCACTATGCGGGTTATCGGTGATAAAATTAGAACCTTCACACGTGTAGAAAAAGCCTTCTATTCAAGCATCGTATTATCTGGATTAGCCCTTGCGATAGGAATTATCTTTATGCAAACGCGGCTTTTGCAGCTTCAATCTGGGATGGCCAAAGTCAATCAAGATATTAGCCAAAAACAGATTGAAATCAACGATGCAAAGCAAGCTGTCAATGAATTGACACGTTCAGCTCGATTGATGGAAATTGCTGAAAAAGCTGGATTAACTTTTAATAATGACAATATTGGAGTAGCCGAATAATGCCCAGAAGAAATAATAAACTCTTGCGGTATGTCTTGAAAAAACGATATGTTCCGTCAAAAAATCGTCGAAGAGTAGGCCAGAGCCTACTTCTTTTGACGGTTTTCGTCTTTTTTCTCTTTTTAATCAACTTTGCCTATATTATCGGTACCGATAGTAAATTGGGGGTGAACTTGTCAGAGAGAGCTGATGCGGTACATCAGCGTGAAGTTACCGTTCAAGCTAAACGGGGGACGATATACGACCGTACAGGAATTCCTATTGCGGAAGATTCGACGACCTATACGGTCTATGCCATCATTGACACAGAATATGTGTCAGAACTGAAAAAAGTTTTGTATGTGCAGTCTTCTCAGTTCAGCAAAGTAGCAGAAATCTTTAAAAAGCATCTCGGAATGGAGACAGATTATGTTATGGAGCAGCTGAATCAACCGGAACTGAAGCAGGTATACTTTGGGACGTTAGGTAAGAATATCTCCTATAGTACGATGTCCTCAATCCAAGAAGAGATGAAGGCGGCAGGTATTGAAGGGATTGCCTTCAATGCTAGTCCAGGACGGATGTATCCGAATGGAAATTTTGCTTCAATTTTTGTCGGGTTAGCTAATCCGGTTGAAAACAAGGATGGTAGTCATAGTTTACAGGGTGTGAGTGGTTTGGAATATTATCTGAATGATATTCTGGCTGGTCAAGATGGAAAGGTTATCTACGAGAAAGATAGCCAAGGCCGTGTCCTACCTGGAACAGAAAAGGTTGAAACGGAGACAGTAAACGGGCAGGATGTCTATACGACAATTTCAGCCGATTTGCAACGTTCTCTTGAAACCAATATGAATACCTTCTTCGATAAAGCCAAAGGGCGATATGCGAATGCAACTTTGGTTTCAGCCAAGACGGGTGAAATACTGGCGACGACCCAAAGGCCAAGCTATGATTCAGATACCAAAGAAGGTCTAGGCCAAGAAGGACTGCTAGAGCGGTCACTCTTATACCAAGAAGCGTTTGAGCCTGGTTCAACAATGAAGGTGCTAACAGTAGCGTCAGCTATCGATAATGGAACCTTTGACCCAAATGCCTATTATACCAATAATGAGTACGTTATCGCAGACGCGAAAATCAATGACTGGACCCTCAATGCAGGATATTCAGCTGTGACTCTCAATTATGCGCAAGGCTTCTCCCTATCCAGTAACGTTGGGATGACCTTATTGCAGCAACAGATGGGAGATGAAAAATGGCTAAATTACCTCGCTAAATTCCGCTTTGGCTACCCAACGCGTTTTGGTATGGGGGACGAGGCACCAGGAATGGTACCAGAGGATAACATTGTTTCTATCGCCATGTCATCGTTTGGTCAGGGTATTTCTGCAAACCAGGCACAGATGCTTCGTAGTTTTACCGCCATTGCGAATAACGGTATTATGCTAGAGCCTAAATTCATCTCAGCTCTTTATAATCCTAATACAGATACAGCTAGAGTTTCTTCGAAAGAAGAAGTAGGAAATCCAGTTTCTGAACAAGCTGCCGATGACACACTTCGCTATATGATTAATGTCGGTACGGACCCTGTTTATGGTACGCTCTACTCACATGACTTACAGGGGCCTGCAATTCAAGTTGATGGCTATGATATTGCAGTCAAATCAGGTACGGCGGAAATTGCCAGCGAAGATGGTCAAGGGTACATTAAAGGTGCCTACATCAACTCTGTAGTAGCCATGATCCCTGCTGAAGATCCTGAATTTATCATGTATGTGACCATTCGCCAACCGGAAGTCTTAAATGTCCTGTCTTGGCGTGACATTGTCAGTCCTACATTGAAAGAAGCGATGCTGTTGAAAGACAATTTGAATCTGGATTCACCTGCACCAGCATTGGCACAGGTCGCTAATGAGACAGAGTATCAATTGCCAGACCTCATTGGTAAGGCACCAGGCGAGTCGGCTGAGGAACTTCGTCGTCAATTAGTTCAACCAGTTATCCTTGGAAACGGTGCTGAAATTAAAAAAGTTTCAGTCGAAAAGGGAAGTAACGTAATCGCCAACCAACAGGTTCTACTCTTGACAAATAAATTCGAAGAAATGCCAGACCTGTACGCAATCACCAAAGAGAATATGGATATATTTGCTGAATGGACTGGTATTGAAGTGACCTATAAAGGAACGGGTTCAAAAGTAGTCGACCAAAGTGTAGAGGTCGGTACCGCTTTGAATAAAACAAAGAAAATAACAATAACCTTAGGAGACTAACATGCAATTCGCACTTATGTCGGGATTGGTAGCTTTTCTAGCAACCGTTCTCTTAATCCCACGATTTATTACATTTTATCAAGCCAAACGCATCGAGGGGCAACAGATGCACGAAGATGTGAAACAACATCAGTTTAAGGCAGGCACACCAACAATGGGGGGAACAGTTTTTCTCGTTGTTGCGATTCTTGTCAGCTTGTTGTTCGCAACGGCCTTTCAACTGTTGACGGGTGGTGTCCTTGCCATCCTCTTCATCCTTGCCCTTTATGGTGTAGTAGGATTTTTGGATGACTTTTTAAAAATTTTCCGTAAAATAAATGAAGGTCTTAATCCTAAACAAAAGCTTGCTCTACAAATTTTAGGAGGTATTGTCTTCTACTTTGTTTACGTAAGAGGAGCAGGTGGCGGAGAATTGAATGTATTTGGTCACATGATACATTTGGGACTTCTCTATTTCCCATTTGTTCTGTTCTGGCTGGTCGGTTTTTCAAATGCAGTTAATTTGACAGATGGTATTGATGGATTGGCTTCTATCTCAGTTGTTATCAGCCTTCTAGCTTACTCTGTCATCGCCTTCAATGAGCAAAAATTTGATATTCTTCTAGTTTGTGTGACCATGATTGGTGGCTTGCTCGGTTTCTTTGTATATAACCGTAAACCAGCGAAGATTTTCATGGGGGATGTGGGAAGCTTGGCTCTCGGCGGTATGTTGGCAACTATTTCAATTGCCCTCCGTCAGGAATGGACCCTCCTCCTTATCGGTCTGGTCTATGTCATTGAAACGTCCTCTGTTATGTTGCAGGTTTCATATTTTAAATACACCAAAAAACGCTTTGGAGAAGGTCGTCGTATCTTCCGTATGACTCCTTTTCATCACCATTTGGAGCTCGGAGGTTTGACCGGAAAAGCTGAAAAATGGAGCGAGTGGAAAGTTGACTTTTTCCTCTGGTCAGTCGGTCTCATCATGAGCTTGATTACCCTAGCTATTCTTTATCTATAAAATGTCAGAAACAGCAGAAATGCTGTTTTTGTGCTATAATAGAAGGCAGTATAATTAAGAACCTGTATTCACAGTTCAAGGTTTCCATATAGGACTAGTTTTCAAACTACTCATCGTTAGTTTTTTAAAAGTACAATCGGTAAAACGACTTTATTAGCGAAAATGATCTCTTATATAAGCACTTTGCTTGTGAATACAGCTTCCAAAGAGGGAACTATGAAATTTACAGATATGAAACTCAAGCCTTATATTCAGGAGGCTTTGAAAGAAATTAACTTTGTCCAGCCGACAGAGGTTCAGGAGAAATTGATTCCTGTTGTTTTGTCAGGGCGAGACTTGATAGGGGAATCAAAAACAGGTTCGGGTAAGACCCATACCTTCTTGATCCCGATTTTCCAAAAATTAAATGAGGAATTGGACCAGGTTCAGGCTGTTATTACAGCCCCATCTCGTGAACTGGCTACTCAGATTTATCAAGCGGCACGCCAGTTGGCTAGTCATTCGGACAATGAAGTTCGTGTGACCAATTATGTTGGCGGTACGGATAAGAACCGTCAAATTGACAAGCTTCAAGCTGGGCAGCCTCACATTGTTGTCGGGACACCAGGGCGTATCTATGATTTGGTCAAATCAGGTGACCTGGCTATCCATAAGGCCAAAACCTTTGTGGTTGATGAGGCAGATATGACCTTGGACATGGGCTTTTTAGAAACAGTTGATAAGATTGCTGGCAGCCTGCCAAAAGACTTGCAATTTATGGTCTTTTCAGCGACCATTCCGCAGAAACTCCAACCGTTTTTGAAAAAATACTTATCCAATCCAGTCATGGAACAAATCAAGACCCATACGGTCATTTCAGATACCATTGAAAACTGGCTGATTTCAACCAAGGGGCGTGACCGTAATGCTCAAATCTTGGAAGTAACCAAGCTCATGCAACCTTACTTGGCCATGATTTTCGTCAATACCAAGACACGTGCAGATGAATTGCATAGCTATTTGACTGCGAATGGTCTACACGTTGCAAAGATTCATGGGGACATTCCTCCACGTGAACGCAAGCGGATTATGAACCAGGTGAAGAACTTGGATTATCAATACATTGTAGCGACAGACTTGGCAGCACGTGGGATTGACATTGAGGGCGTCAGCCATGTCATCAATGATGCTATTCCGCAAGACCTTTCCTTCTTTGTTCACCGTGTGGGGCGCACAGGTCGTAATGGTTTATCAGGCATTGCCATCACCCTTTATCAGCCAAGCGATGATGCAGATATTCGAGAGCTAGAAAAACTCAATATCAAATTCTTGCCAAAAGAAATGAAAAATGGCGAATTTGTCGATACCTACGACCGTGACCGCCGTGCTAACCGTGAAAAATCTCGTGAAAAACTAGATTTGGAAATGATTGGCTTGGTCAAGAAGAAAAAGAAAAAAGTCAAACCAGGCTACAAGAAGAAAATTCAATGGGCTGTTGATGAAAAACGTCGCAAGACCAAGCGAGTTGAAGCGCGTGCAAAAGGTCGTGCAGAACGTAAAGCCAAGCGTCAAACCTTTTAAAGTAATCGAGGAAAAAGATGTTACAAAACATTCTAAGTTTTTATTTACAAGGATTGCTAATAGCTTCCTTGTTGATTATCACTTCTAGTCTGGTCTGGTTTATCTGGCGTGCGACAAAGGGTGTGGATAAAACCTTGCAAGAACGACAAGATTTCTTGTTTGATTTGTTGATGATTAATGTGATGACAATCCCCATTGCGGCCTTTGGAGTAGTGGGAATCTTATTAATGTTTAAAGCGTAGAAGGAAAAAGTATATGTACGATACAGTTGTAATTGGTGCGGGTCCTGCGGGGATGACTGCAGCTCTTTATGCAGGGCGTAGCAATTTAAAGGTAGCTCTTTTGGAACGTGGTATTTATGGTGGTCAGATGAACAATACCGCGGAAATTGAAAACTATCCAGGCTATGACCATATTTCAGGTCCAGCCTTGGCTGAAAAAATGTTTGAACCCTTGGAAAAATTCGGTGTGGACCATATTTTTGGCACCCTAGTCCGTATTGAAGAAGGACAAATTAAGAAAGTGATTACTGAGGATGGTGTTTTGGAGACAAAGACAGTCGTTCTAGCCATGGGGGCAAAACACCGTTTGTTAGGTATTCCAGGTGAGGATACTTACAATAGCCGTGGTGTCTCATATTGTGCAGTCTGTGACGGTGCCTTCTTCCGTGGACAAAAACTCTTGGTTGTCGGTGGTGGAGATTCTGCCGTTGAAGAAGCGCTCTTCTTGACACAATTTGCGGAATCTGTGACGATTGTTCATCGACGTGACCAACTTCGTGCTCAAAAAGTTATCCAAGACCGCGCCTTTGCCAATGAAAAAATTAACTTCATCTGGGACAGCGTAGTCGAAGAAATCAAGGGTGATGACTTACGTGTACAAAGCGTGATTATCAAAAATGTGAAAACTGAAGAAGTCAGTGAACTTGATTTCGGTGGTGTCTTTATCTATGTCGGTCTGGATCCGATGACTGATACAGTTGCGGACCTAGGAATTACAGACGAAGCTGGTTGGGTTATCACTAATGAAAAGATGGAGACGACTCAATCAGGCATCTATGCCATCGGTGATATTCGTCAAAATCAACTTCGTCAGATTGCAACGGCAGTAGGAAATGGTGCAGTTGCTGGACAAGAAGTCTATAACTACATTACAGAACTAGCTGAATAGGGGAATACAATGTTTCATATTTACGATATTCAGAAAAATCCAGATGGAATCTCCTTTGATAAAACCTTGGATTTACAGGAAGAATTGCAAGCTCGAAATGGTGAAGTTCTAGGCTTGTCGCCAGTCCAAGTCACTGGAAATATCCGTTTTGAATCAGGTTTCTTTTTCTTGGACTATCAGATGACTTATGATATTACCTTGGCATCCAGTCGTTCTCTGCAACCAGTTGTTTTGCATGAGGTCCAAAACGTCAATGAACTCTTCGTTGCTAATGAAGCAGTTCTTAAAGAACAAGATTTGATTGATGAGGATATGGTGCTGGTAGTAGAAGATGACCACATTGTCCTTGATGAGAGTGTAGCAGATAATATTTTATTGGCTATACCAATCAAAGTCTTGACACCTGAAGAAGAAGCTGGACAGGAACTACCATCTGGTCAAGCTTGGGCTTTAATGACTGAGGAAGATTTTCAACAAAAAGCTCAAGAGAAAAAAGAAGCCAATAGTCCTTTTGCCCGATTACAAGGCTTATTTGGCGATGAGGACTAACTCAGATTGGCAAGATAGTTAAATTATCTGAAAATTCTTGTCAATTTTAAGCTTTCGGTGTATAATAAAAGAGATACAAATTAGAGGAGTAAACAAATGACTAAAGCAAATTTTGGTGTTGTAGGGATGGCCGTTATGGGCCGCAACCTTGCGCTTAACGTTGAATCACGTGGCTATTCAGTAGCCATTTACAACCGCTCTGCTGATAAAACAGAAGATGTTGTTGCAAGCAACCCAGGTAAAAACTTGGTGCCAAGTTACGATGTGGAAAGCTTTGTGGCATCTATCGAAAAACCACGTCGCATCATGCTTATGGTTCAAGCCGGTCCTGGTACAGATGCAACCATTCAAGCGCTCTTGCCACACTTGGATGAAGGCGACATCTTGATCGATGGTGGTAATACTTTCTACGAAGACACTATTCGTCGTTCAAAAGAATTGGCAAATTCAGGTATTAACTTCATCGGTACAGGTGTATCTGGTGGTGAAAAAGGAGCCCTTGAAGGTCCATCTATCATGCCTGGTGGTCAAAAAGAAGCTTACGAATTGGTGGCAGATGTCTTGGAAGAAATTTCAGCAAAAGCACCAGAAGATGGAGCACCATGTGTGACTTATATCGGTCCAGATGGAGCTGGTCACTACGTAAAAATGGTACACAACGGTATCGAGTATGGCGACATGCAATTGATTGCGGAGTCTTATGACCTCATGCAACACTTACTCGGTTTGTCAGTGGATGAAATGGCTGACATCTTTACTGAGTGGAACAAAGGCGAATTGGATAGTTACTTGATTGAAATCACAGCAGATATTTTGAAACGTAAAGACGACCAAGGTCAAGATGGACCAATCGTTGATTACATTTTGGATGCGGCTGGTAACAAGGGAACTGGTAAATGGACAAGCCAATCATCACTTGACTTGGGTGTGCCACTGTCATTGATTACAGAATCCGTATTTGCTCGCTATATCTCAACCTACAAAGATGAGCGTGTGGCAGCAAGCAAGGTCCTTCCAAAACCAGCTCCGTTTGCATACGAAGGCGACAAGGCTGAATTGGTAGAAAAAATTCGTCAAGCATTGTACTTCTCAAAAATCATGTCTTATGCACAAGGTTTTGCACAATTGCGCGTAGCATCTAAAGAAAACAACTGGAACTTGCCATTTGGCGAAATCGCTAAAATCTGGCGTGCAGGTTGTATCATCCGCGCTCGCTTCTTGCAAAAAATCACAGATGCCTACGGACGTGATGAAGACTTGGCCAACTTGCTCTTGGATGAGTACTTCCTTGATGTAACAGCTAAGTATCAACAGGCAGTTCGTGATGTTGTTGCCTTGGCAGTTCAAGCAGGAGTTCCTGTACCAACATTCTCAGCAGCTATTACCTACTTCGATAGCTACCGTGCTGAAAACTTGCCAGCGAACTTGATTCAAGCACAACGTGACTACTTTGGTGCTCACACTTATAACCGTAAAGATAAAGAAGGAATCTTCCATTACGACTGGTATAGCGAATCAAAATAGAAAAGATGGGCGTGGAAGCGCCCTTCTTTCTAGTCATAATACGATTCCTACACCATTTGAAAGAATAGAAAAGGATGGACAATGGCTAAGAAAATTTTGATTGCTGGTAAAGAACGCAATCTCTCGCATTTTGTTTCCATGGAATTGCAGAAAAAAGACTATCTTGTTGATTATGCATCGACAGGGAAAGAGGCTATGTCCTTGGCACATGAAACGGATTTTGACTTGATTCTGATGAGTTTTCAGCTTTCAGACATGTCCAGCAAGGAATTGGCTACAGAACTGTTAGCGATAAAACCAGCCACGGTCATGATTGTGGTAGTTGAGCCGACAGAAGTTAGTCAATATGGGGAAGAAGTCCTCTCTTATGCTGTTTCCTACGTAGTGAAGCCCTTTGTCATCAGTGATTTAGTGGAGCAAATCTCTGCGATTTTTCGTGGTCGTGATTTTATTGACAATAACTGTAAGCAGGTTCACATGCATGCGGCCTATCGTGATTTGAAGGTTGATTTTCAAAATCGAACAGTGACTCGAGGTGATGAATTGATTAATTTGACCCGCCGAGAGTATGATCTGTTGGCGACCTTAATGAATAGCCCAGAGCCTGTTAGTCGAGAACAACTTCTTGAGCGTGTTTGGAAATATGAAGCGGCTTCTGAGACCAATGTCGTCGATGTGTATATTCGCTATCTACGTGGTAAACTGGATTTGCCACATCAAGATTCATACATAAAAACGGTTCGTGGTGTCGGATATGCCATGCGCGATTGATTTAGAGTAGAGAGGAGGGAAGCTTTCCCAATGTCATTAAGTTAAGCATTTAAGCAATAAAAGAAACTATTCCCGTCCGAGCAGTTGATGATAAGACGGGAATAGTTTTTGTATTTAGGGCGCACAAAAAGGAAGTTTTTAACTCAATTTTTTAACTATTATGATATTCTATAAGTGAAGCTTACG
>NZ_JAOTGL010000026.1:0-23978 GCF_044427045.1 Streptococcus sp. 2022WUSS135 | reverse complement strand
AAGCAATATTTAATTCCAAACTTAACTGATTTGTGTTATACTGTTTATACATTTTCATGCCTTTCTAGTTGTTTTGTCGTTATTATAATTATAAAGCATGAAATGGAAAACGAGCAACTCCTAATTGGAATTGCTCGTTTTTTATATGTGAGAAGCTAGTTTTTGCCCAGCCTCAGCTACCTGCACCTCGGTTCCTTGTCTGAAAGCTAATTCATTCGACCATACAAAGCAATGAGCTGCCGCCTCCAACTTTTATCAACATCTTAGCAATTTGCGTTTTACAGTCCGAAGCTGATCTCTATAATTGACGGAAGCGGGAAAGACATCCATACATTAAAGTAATTAAAGACAAATTAAATAACTATATTAGCCATTAACACCTAAATGAGAGGGATTCGTTTTATAAAATATTGCTAACAGTTTTCCCTTAGAAAACTCATATTACTAGACAATAAATGGAAACTATAGTAAAATACCAAGTATTGTTATTAAGTTGTGCCTTAACTTAATTGTATAATATTTTAGTAAAAGAGAGGGAACGCAGATGGATGTAAAAGATCTTCGGAAATTAAAGCGAATTGAGTTATATGAGATTATGTTGGCTCAAAGTGAAGAGATTGATTACTTGAGAAATCAACTTGAGAAGATTAAAACAGAGTTGGCTGATAGAAGAATTATGATTAGTCAATCTGGCTCCATAGCGGAAGCCTCAATGAGACTGACTAATATTTTTGAAGAAGCGCAAAAAGCTGCTGATCTATATCTCTATAATGTGAAAAACAAAATTGGTGATGTTCATGAATAGTTCAAACCTCAGGGGAAAGGAACTTCCAAAAACTTCAGAATTAAAAGAGCTATATCAGCATGAAAGATATAGACATACATTTTGGAGGACAGTGAAAAGTACAGTGTTTATGTTGGTAGTAGTTGCAGCATTTGCAATACTAATCGCTGTATTATTTTTGCCTATTTTGAGAATATACGGAGATTCAATGAAAGGAACCCTGAATAGTGGGGATATCGTTGTATCAGTAAAGAGCAATGATTTTGAAAGCAGTGATGTTGTTGCTTTTTATTACAATAACAATATTCTGGTCAAGCGCGTCATCGCTGAAGCTGGGGATTGGGTGGATATGGATAAACAAGGGAATGTTTATGTCAATAATCAAAGATTGGACGAGCCATATTTGGCAAATAGGGATTATGGTCATACAGATATTGAGTTTCCCTATCAGGTACCGGAAAATCGAATCTTTGTCATGGGAGATAACCGGAAAGAGTCCATTGATTCGCGAAACAACGCTATTGGTACAGTCTCTGATGAACAGATTGTTGGTAAATTGGTTTTTAGAGTATGGCCTTTGACAGAGATGGGAGTAATTGATTAAAAATGATGAACTTAAAGTTAGATACTTAAAGCAATTTAGGGGGAGGAACATGCAAAATAATTTTAAGTTTAAAAGATTATCTTTATGGCAGAAAAAATATAGAAAATTTGTTAATTTTGTAGCTGTTGTGGTTGTATTTGTAACAACGTATGCATTGATTTTACCAGCTCTGACACTGGAATCTAATAAAGCTAGCCAACTATCAGGTATCAGCATTTCAGACACGACTACTGAAATACAAAGTAATGAAGAACCTCCAGTAGAAGTGACGGAGGCTACTAGTCAGGTGATTGAAGAAAGCTCTGCAATAGAGCAAATAACCACGACCACAAGTGTGACGTCGACAACGGAGCTTTCTTCGGAACCCCAGACAACTGAAACCACAAAAGTTGATCAACAGGTAATAACTGAAGCGACAGAGTTTATTCATAAAGGCAAAGATTATGAAGTTATCGCCAGATTTGATGCTTCTGCAAAAATGCCAAAAGGAGTGGAACTGAAGGTTAAAGAAATTGAAGCGGGGACAGATACCTACAAATCTCGATTTAATAAAGCCAAGGCTACTCTGGGAGCTCGTGCTCTAACTTTTGCAAGGTTCTTTGATATAAGCTTTGTGCATGATGGCAAGGAAATTCAGCCAGAAGCACCAATTTCCATTCAAATCAAAACAGATAGTAATATCAAACTTAAAGAGGAAACCAAGGTCGAGGCTGTTCATTTTCAATCAGCTAATAAGGCAGAAGTTGTCCCAGAAGTTGAAACCAATGAAGAAAACAATCAGGTGTCCGAAATTAGCTTTGACGCGGACTCCTTCTCTGACTATGGTGTCGTTGGGGCAGAGTACTATAAAGTAACTTTTGTAGCTCTGGACTCAAATGGACAGGAGCAGACAGTTTCGAGTTTGGTTGATAAAAAAGAGGGAGCAAAACTAGAAACGCTCCCTGAGGAACCCTTCCGTGCTGGCTATCGCTTTATCGGTTGGCGTAACAAAGAGACAAATAAAATTGTTACTACTGACACCCTGGTTACCCGAGATATGATTGTGGAAGCAGAATTTGCTTCAATCTCAATCTATAAAGTAACGATTCAGTATTTTTATAATAACGTTGTTTCGGGTCAAGACGTTACCTTTGAAACAGAAGTCTATGAGCTAGAGGCGGAAGACATGCCTTATCGCATCACGACACCTGTATCCACTGAGATTAAAAGTGGGGCAGAAAGTGGACTTGCGACAGACGCCATTTACTACACCAGTAGACCCATCATAGACATACAGTCTGAAGATTTGGCGAGACTAGACAAAGAAGATGGGAATGTAGATAATGCGCTGACCATTAAGGTTGCTTATATCCCCTATGATTCCGAATACAAGGTTCGCTACAAGCTGAAAGATTTGGATGGGGAAGGTTACACAGATATTGAGTCAGGAACCTACTACGGCATTATCGGGTCTACGATTAGACCAGAGGTTCGCAATTATACTTATGCAAATTTTGAAAAGACAGATTCTCTTGAATTGACAAGATCAAGTGGACAAGAGATTGATGTTTATTACACTCGTAAAGAGTATACACTTTCCTACAATACTAATGGAGGGTCTTACATCCCACCACAAACTGGACTCTACAATGCCAAGGTCAATCTGACAACGACAATCCCAACTAGAGAAGGTTACACGTTTGATGGTTGGTATGATAATGCTAATTTAACAGGAAGTCCTATTAGTGGCTCAGTTGCTTTAGATAAGAACAAGACGCTCTATGCTAAGTGGAAGGCTGATACGGTTAACTATGTCATTGCTTACTATAAAGAAGTATATGATGGCAAAGAAGAGCCACTCTACGTGTATGACAGTTCAATCAAACGGACTGGACAAGTTGGTACAACAATTCAAGCAAGTACTGCTCCAGAAATGTCTAATGTTCCTTTGGGCTATGAACGCGAAACAAGATATGGTAGTAATGCTAGTTCATCCATTGAAATCAATTCAGATGGTCAGTCTGTACTCAAAGTCTATTATAGTTTGATTAGATATACTTTAACTTTTGATATCAATCGGAATTCGACATTGGGATTCTACACATATTATGGGCAAATTGAAAAAGGTGGCGGTACTTATACTGGAACTCAATACAAGATTAGGGATGTAGTTGTTGGACAAGATATTTTGAATCTTTGGCCATCAGGTGCGGATGAAGTTTATCAGATGTTGCGCATAGGAAATGGTACACTTGAGAAATACGATTCTATGAAATTTAGAGGATGGACTTTCTCAGACAGTAATACTTATAATGTGACTCGTAGACCTACACTTACAACCGATATGATTACAACAGCAAATGCTAATCATGAAGTTGTCGTAACAGGGCATTGGGAAAGTTCCTTAAAAACAAAAAGGGTTGACTATTACTTGCAGTCAGCAGATAATCCAAATGTCTATGTATTATCTGAACATAGTCAGAGCTTAAATGGTGGACAAAATTCGCCACTCAATGCAAAAACAATTATGGGTTATCAAGTTATTTCTACTGTTCCGCCAGGTTATGATAATCATTCTGGACATTATGCTACACTAAACAATGGTATAAAATTGTATGATCATTACCGTTTTTACTACAAGCGTGATAGTTTCGATATTGATTACTACTATGGTAGTACCAAGCTAAAAACTACTGAGAATGTTCTCTTTGATGCTAATATCAATAGTGCAACCTACAACTACACACCAAGTCGGCCAGCTGGAGTTGATGCTGACTATATCTGGGGTGGTTGGTATACTGATTCCAATCTTACTGAGGCATACACATTTGATAAAATGCCATCAAACAACTTGGTGCTCTACGCTAAGTGGGTGGCTCCAAACATGACGGTTAGCTTTGACCTAAATGGTGGTGAAGGTACAGCACCAGAGACTCAAACGGTTGAAAAGAAGAAAACTGCGATAGTTGTTACTGATCCGACTAGAGCTCACTATGACTTTGACGGTTGGTTTACAGCTAAAGAAGGCGGGGAGCGCTATGTCTGGTCTAAGCCAGTCACAGAAAATATCACACTCTATGCTCGCTGGAAACCTCAACCTCTCAAGTATACGGTTAAGTACATAGATGTTACTACTAATAATAGCTTGGCAGCAGACAAGGTCATTGAGAGTCCAGCACTTGAATTACATCAGACCATCAAAGAAAATGCTTTAGCCATCACAGGCTACAGACCAGATGCTAGCAGTAAGATCCTTGATTTAACCTATGACAATAATGAGATTATTTTCTATTACAGTGATAGGACAGCAAAAATACCATATACCGTTCGTTACCTCCTTAAGGATGGAGATGATAACGACAGTAACAACACAGTATTGTTGCCAGAAGACCATCTGGAAGCTGAGGCTAACATGATTGTTGCTAAGGCTGTAGCCAAGGGTGTAGGAACAGGATACTATCCTCAAAATAATGTCTTGAGTCTTACTCTGACAACAAACTCAGCCAACAATGTCATTACTTTCTACTATCTACCTTATGAGTTTGCGACCATCACAGTTAATTATCTTGATATGGATGGCAACCCTATTTCCGGGCAAGACCCTCTGGTAGAGTACAAGAAGAAAGGTGATACCTATATCCTAAATCGTAAGGAGATTCAAGGGTATACCTTCTCAACATCAAAAGATAACGAGAACAACGTAGATAAATCAATCTATCGTATCAGAAGACCAGATAAGCGGACGATTAATCTTTATTATATGAAAAATCTGATACTTGAAGGTCAACCAAGAGAGAAAGTCTACGATGGCGAGCCGTTGAAACTATCAGGAATAGATGATTTAAAATCTGGTTATTCAACATCTCTAGCTAGCGGGGATAGGTTGACTGCTATTGATTTTGAGGGAAGTCAGACTGATGTCGGCTCATCAAATGCGAAACCAAAATCAGTTGTCATAACAACTGCTGATGGTAAAAATCATACCGATTATTATGAGATTACCTATCTTGACAGTTCTCTGACAGTTAAAAAACGTCCGGTTACAGTAGAGATTGGAAGTCAAACGATTGAAAAAATCTATGATGGCAAAGCGTCTACTGTTGACTACAAGGTAAACTCAATTTCTGATAACCTTTATAAAGAGTCCTACATTCACTATACAGGTTCAGAAGTTGAAATGACCCAAAAAGATGTAGGAGCTTATACCTTTGCCTTACAAAATAAATTTGTTAATACAAATGATAATTTTGAGGTTACTTTCTTAGCTAAAGACGGCAAGATTACTATCAATCCGCGTAAGCTAATGTTAACGTCAGCTACGAAAGAAAAAGCATATGATGGAACAGAACTGACAGCACAAGAAGTTAGTGTGACGACTCCAGAGGGAGCTAGCTATGACGGCTTCGTCCAAGGAGAGGGTGTTGACTTCTCTGATTTTGCGAGCCTAACTAATCCAGGTAGAAGAGCCAATAGCTTTACTTATAAAGCAAAAGAGGGCACAAAGCTCGGTAATTACGAGATTACAGATGAGTTTGGAATGTTGACAATTCTTGAAACGCTTAACATTACCAAGACAGATGAAAATTGGAAATCTCTTGCAGGTGGCAAGTTTGAATTGACCAAGTGGGATGGTTTGAACTGGGCTCAGTTAGATGGGGCGCAGGAATTTGCCATTACCAGCAAAGATGGTATTCGGATACCAGTAGGCTTAGAAGCAGGTCGCTACCGTCTGCAAGAATTGGCAGCACCTGATGGTTTTATTGTCTTGGATAGTTATATCTACTTCAGCATCAAGGAAAACTTTAACGAAGATAAAACATCTTCCTTCTACACTGTTGCCTTGTCTGATGAAGCGGGCAATGATGCTAGTCCAGAACGAGCAACGCTTACCAAGGTTAGTGGTGATGCCAGCCATCGCATCCAAGTGGCCAATGAGCAGGGCAGAGCCTTGCCAAGCACAGGTGGAGATGGACAGAAGTGGTTTATTCTTTCTGGCCTTGTCCTCATAGTCATCTCCTATCTGATGCATCTGTTTGTTCAACGTAATCAGGAAAAGAGGTCCTAGGACTGATTTTACGCTTACATAATTAAAGTATCACAATGGGAGTTGCAGGATTTTATGTCTGCTTCTCCTTAATAAAAAATGAAAAAGGAAAAAGAAAATCATGAATAAATTAAAAAGTCTCTTCATGACCGTGTTGGCTGTGTTAGCTATGGTCTTGCCTACTCCTTTCGCTAGTGCGCAAGAGGTAAATACAAATGCAGGTGGTACAGGGACAATCACTATCCGTAACGCCTCGCAAAGTCAAAAATATACCATCTATAAACTCTTTGATGCTACTGTAACAGAAGATGGTTCAGGTATCTCTTATAAACTCCCAAGCGGTAAAACCGCACAAAATTTTGGTGGTGAAACCTGGTTTGATGTAGACAGCAAAGGCAATGTTATTGCAAAGGCAGGTGCTAATGTCTCTTCAGAAGCATTTGCGACTTGGGCAAAGAATTTCGGTACAGAAGTTACAAGTGCTACAGCGAATGATAACTCTCTTGAGTTCACACATTTGACATTTGGCTACTATTTTGTAACATCATCACTTGGTGCAGTGCTTACCGTAGATAGTACAACACCAAATGCAACTGTTATCGATAAAAACACTACTAATCCAACCATTCCAGACTCAAATAATGGTGGCGGTAAGAAAATTCTAGCAGCGGATGGAAAAACAGCAACATCAACAACAACTGCAAAAATTGGTGACACTGTTCCTTTCCAATTCAAATTTAACGCGACGAACTTTGTTACTGCAAATGGTGTCACTAAACAAATCAAATCTTACACCATTGCCGATACTCCAACAGCATTAACAATTAATCAAGATTCAGTAACTGTTAAGGTTGGGACTAAGACGCTTGTTAAAGACACAGACTATACAGTTGCTTTTGATGGAGCTGGTAAAATGACAGTTGTCTTGACATGGATCAAGGCTGACAAGTCAACTATTTACAACTCACCAATTGAAGTGAATGTAACCTATTCAGCTGTTGTAACCAAGGATGCAAAAGAAGGTCAAGCAACCAACACAGCAACACTTGGTTACAACTCTTTTGACCCAACAAATCCAACAGATCCAAATCACCCAGATAATCCAGACACTCCAGATACCCCAGATACCCCAGTAGATCCAAAAAATCCAGAAGATAATAAAACGACTGTAACCACTCACCGTTTCACTTTGAAGAAAACAAACGAAGCAAAAGCTACTCTGACTGGAGCAGAATTTAAGCTTTATGATGCTTTAAGTGGTGGTACTGAGATTAAAGTTGTAAAAGATGGAGATGCATACCGTGTAGCGGAAGCTAACGAAACAGGCGTTGCGATTGAAGCTGGCGAAGTTGTGATTAAAGGTCTGAAACATAGCACGACCTATTATCTTGAAGAAATGAAAGCACCGAATGGTTACAATATTTTGACAGAACGTCAATCCATTGAAGTGAAAGAGAATAACACAGCTCAAGCAAATATCGTCAATAAAAAGGGTGGTGTCTTGCCAAGCACTGGTGCGATTGGAACAACTTTATTCTATCTAGTTGGTTCAATCCTACTCTTGGTAGCATTGGTTTATACTATTTCAAAACGTCGTATGAACAATATCTAATTGTCCATACAATACCTAATATTTAGAATCTATCTTCGGAAGTGCAAAAGCAAGAGTGGAAGTATTTCCGAAGATATTTCTTTGGTCTTAACATAAGGAAAGGAGGGGATTTCATGATCAAATGGCTCAAAAAGAAAGGTCCGTCTTTTATCATGCCATTAATTTTTATATTGGGGATTGGACTATTGGCTTATCCATCGGTCAGTGATTATTGGAATTCCTTCCACCAATCAGAGGCTATTATGTCCTATTCTGACACAGTATCAGATATGACAGAGGATCAATACAAAGAAATCATTGATAGTGCGCGCCAGTATAATCAAGAAAACCCCTTAAACTGGAATGTGACTGCATCTGACATTGAAGCCTACAATCAGGAATTGAATTTCAATAAAGATGGCATCATGGGCTATATTGAGATTCCTAAAATTGATGTCAAGTTATCTATATTTCATGGGACAGACGAAACGGTTTTAGAGACCTCTATTGGGCATCTAGAAGGAACATCGTTGCCTGTAGGAGGTTTGGGAACTCATAGTGTACTTTCAGGGCATCGTGGGCTCCCATCTGCCCGTCTGTTTTCTGATTTAGATAAGTTGAGAGAAGGCGATATATTTACCATTCACATTCTCAATGAAACACTAACTTACAAAGTGGACCAGATTCGAGTGGTTGAGCCATCAGATTTATCGGCTCTTACCATAGAACCTCAGAAAGACTTATTGACTTTGGTAACATGTACACCCTACGGTATTAATACACATAGGCTATTAGTTCGTGGCTATCGTATTGAAAATGTTAATGGTAGTGCTTTGGTTACCTCTGATGCTATCCAAATTAAAGCAATCTTTATTGCTCCATTTATCGCAACTCCAATTCTATTTGTAATCTTAATTTATATTTTTATAACAACTAGTAAAACATTTCGTTTTCGGAATAGGAATCAAGTGTTGGATGATTTTTTAGTTCCCAAGAAATTTTGAACTATTGAAAATGTTTCAAAGTCGATTTGACTCTGGAACATTTTTCTATTATAGACAATAGACAATATGGCTGAATGAGGTAATTGTTCAACTTCAAGAGCTTATTCAAACCTTAACCTCCTGTCAACTCAAATCAATTGCCTAGACCGACGATTGAAACGACTTCTTTTTAGTAACAGACCACGAGAAAAGAGGTGGCAGATATTGTAGAAATGGCGTTGAGATGTCATACCTAGTTCAGCTTATAACAAAAGCAAGACAAGGAGTAATCTATCTGAAAGCCTACATTACGCCGAAGTTTGAAGGAATCGGGGCAATAGTTTTGGTAGAAATGATGACAAATTTGTGATAATTGGCGTACATTCCATTGCAAATGATGAGATTTAGCAGTATACTGTAAGTAGCTCATTTGGACTACCCTTCTGTATGTTTCGTCGCATACAGTATAGTCCATTTGGGCTTTTTATTGTATTTTGAAATGAACTAGCACCACGGGTAGAGTTTACTTTTCTGTTCTCTGGCTTGAAAAAGGTCTTCGTAAAGGGTAAAATAAGGTGTTAGAAAGTAAAGGTAATTGAGATGAAGATGATTGATATTGTAAAAAATAAGAAAGTGCTGGTACTAGGTTTAGCTAAATCAGGAGAGTCTGCGGCTCGTCTTCTAGATAAATTGGGTGCTATCGTCACTGTTAACGATGGAAAGCCTTTTGAAGAAAATCCGACTGCTCAATCTTTGTTGGAAGATGGTATCCGTGTTATTTGCGGGAGCCATCCCTTGGAATTATTGGATGAAGATTTCGCTTTGATGGTAAAAAATCCAGGAATTCGCTATGATAATCCTATGGTTGAAAAAGCAATTGGAAAAGGAATTCCAGTATGGACAGAGGTTGAATTGGCCTACTTGGTATCAGATGCTCCAATCGTGGGGATTACAGGTTCGAACGGCAAGACAACGACAACGACCATGATTGCAGAAGTCTTGAATGCAGGAAATAAACCTGCAAAATTATGTGGAAATATTGGTTACCCAGCATCTTCGGTCGCTCAAACTGCAACTGCAGAGGATACCTTGGTCATGGAATTATCGTCTTTCCAGTTAATGGGGACAGAATCTTTCCGCCCACATATCGCCGTTGTGACTAATCTTATTGCCAGTCATATTGATTATCATGGGACTTTTGAAGACTATGTAGCAGCAAAATGGATGATTCAGCGTCAGATGACGGCTGAGGATTTTGTGGTGCTCAACTTCAACCAGAAAGAAGCCAAGGAATTGGCTGGACAGACCAAAGCAACTGTAGTTCCCTTTTCAACGCTGGAAGTGGTTGATGGAGCTTATTTGGCAGATGGAAAACTCTATTTCAAGGATGAATACATCATGGATGCTGATCAAATTGGTGTTCCAGGTTCACACAATGTTGAAAATGCCTTGGCAACAATTGTGGTTGCAAAATTGATGGGAGTAGACAACCAAGCGATTCAGGAAAGTTTGTCTGCCTTTGGAGGAGTCAAACACCGCTTGCAATTTGTAGGTGAGATCAATGGGGTTTCCTTCTACAATGATAGTAAGTCTACCAATATCTTGGCGACTCAAAAAGCTCTTTCCGGGTTTGACAATAACAAGGTCATTTTGATTGCAGGTGGCTTGGACCGTGGCAATGAATTTGATGAATTAGTCCCTGATTTAGTCGGACTAAAGAAAATGGTGATCCTTGGTCAATCAGCTCCCCGTGTTCAACGTGCAGCAGATAAGGCAGAAGTGGAAACGATAGAAGCTCTTGATATTGCGGATGCGACTAGAAAAGCCTTTGCCATTGCAGAAAAAGGAGATATTGTCCTGTTAAGTCCAGCCAATGCAAGCTGGGATATGTATGCCAATTTTGAAGTGCGTGGTGACGTCTTCTTACAGACCTTTGAGGAGTTGAAATAATCATGAAAAAAATTGTTTTTACAGGCGGAGGGACTGTTGGGCACGTGACGCTCAATCTCCTTTTGATTCCGCGATTTTTGGAAGAAGGCTGGGAAGTCCACTATATTGGTGATGGGAACGGTATTGAACATGAGCAGGTTGTGAAATCAGGTTTAGATGTCCATTTTCATTCTATTTCGACTGGGAAATTGCGACGTTATTTCTCTTTCCAAAATATGTTGGACGTGTTTAAAGTTGGTTTTGGTGTTCTTCAATCCTTGGCCATTATTGCAAAAATTCGTCCGCAAGCTCTTTTTTCAAAAGGTGGATTTGTATCGGTTCCGCCAGTTATTGCGGCTAAGATGTTGCGGGTTCCGGTCTTTATCCATGAATCAGACTTAACAATGGGACTGGCCAATAAAATAGCCTATAAATTTGCGACAACCATGTATAGTACTTTTGAGCAACCTGCCAGCTTGACTAAAGTAAAACATGTTGGTGCGGTTACAAAAGTTGGGCAAACGAATGACAAAGTTACACCAATTCAGTTGCCAGAAATTCTCAGTCACTTCGATAAAAGTCTGCCGACCTTACTGTTTGTAGGTGGTTCGGGCGGTGCTAAGGTTTTTAATGATTTAATCAGTCAGAATAGTGCTGCTCTGACCGAACGATTCAATATTATCAACTTGACAGGGGACAGTAGTCTCAATCAATTAGATAAAAACCTATATAGAGTTGACTATGTGACAGAACTTTATCAACCCTTGATGGATTTAGCGGATGTCGTTATTACCCGTGGTGGTTCCAATACTCTGTTTGAGTTGATTGCCATGCAACAACTCCATTTGATTGTGCCACTAGGACGTCAGGCCAGTCGAGGGGACCAGATTGAAAATGCTCTCTATGCAGAGAAAAAGGGATATTCTAAGCAGATTGATGAAAGTCAATTGACATTTGCCAGCCTGTTAGTAGAAGTCGATGAGCTATTGAAAAATAAGGAATTTTATATCCAAAACATGGCAAATTCTAATGAAATTCAGTCAGTAGATAGTTTTTACAATTTGCTTAGAGAAGATATGGGAAGGTAGGTTCTATGACGGAAAAAGATTCAAATATAGAAGAACCAGTGCTAGAAGTGGAACAGGCACCCCAAGTAGAATTGGATTCAGAACAAATTTCACCAGTAGAGAAAGAATCTGTATTAGCCGAAGAAAAAGGACTTTCTACGGATGTAGACATACCTGAGATGACTGCTCCGGATGATGAAAAAAGTGCCTTTTTCGAACAATGGAAAGCACGCCATCAAGCCTACCTTGCTCATAAAGATGAGGCAGATATTCAGGCAGTTGACGAGGGACAGACAGAACAGGAGAACCCAGAAGCTAAAAAGAGTAAAAGGGTCCTTTTTCAGGGAATAGAAAGAAAAACAGAGAGTCTGGAATCTAAAAAGGAAACAGGGGAAAAGGTTCAAACTTTAAAAGTTGATATTCCTTCCAAAGTAGTCTGGAAAGCTATTCCGGTTCTTGTGACGAGTTTGTTACTGGCAGCGTTGGCTCTGTATTTTATCTCTCCAACCAGCAAGAAAAAACAGATAGAGGTCGTTGGAAATGAACGACTGACTGCTGAACAGGTGGAAAATTATAGTCTGATTTCTCCAGATGATTACATTGTAACCATAGCTTTGCATGCAGATGCTTACGCAAAGAATATTAAGAAGAATAGTTCGTCCGTTGAGACAGCAACAATCAAGTTCCAGTTTCCGGCTACCTTTACCATTCACATCAAAGAATACGCTATAATAGGCTACATTCAGCAACAAAACCAGTGGTATCCGGTATTGTCTAGTGGAGAGATTGGCGGTGAACCGATTTCACAGGATTCCTTGCCAGAAGGCTACACAACAATCAATTTATCCGACAAGGAATTAATCAAGGAACTAGCCATTGAATTGGGGAAAATAGATGCAGGAATTCGTTCTGCTATTCAGACAATAAATTTAACGCCGAGTAAAGTGACCGCGGATTTGTTGACATTCAATATGAGAGATGGAAATACTGTATTAATCCCGTTGGGTGAGATTAGCCAGAAGATGTCTTACTATACAAAAATAGCAGCAGAAGTGACTGTTCCAACAACAATTGATATGGAAGTTGGCATTTATAGGTATGCAAGCTGAAATAGATAATTTTGTAAAGAAAAAGTAATAAAAAAATCCTTTAAAATCACCAAAAAACGATATAATATGGTATAATGAAGGATGACTAATTATACTATTTTTTCAAAATGGAAGATGATTTGTTAAAGTTGGAAGTAAGAGAGGACTGATAGAATGGCTAGAAACGGCTTTTTTACGGGATTAGATATTGGTACAAGCTCCGTTAAAGTCTTGGTTGCAGAATATATTGATAACGAAATGAATGTGATTGGGGTCAGCAATGTAAAAAGTGCTGGCGTCAAAGATGGAATTATTGTAAATATTGAGGTGGCTGCTGGAGCGATTAAAAAAGCGATCGAGCAGGCAGAAGAAAAGTCAGGTATCCGCATTGAAAAGGTAAATGTTGGATTACCTGCCAACCTTCTTCAGATTGAACCGACTCAAGGGATGATTCCTGTTACAACAGATTCACAAGAAATTACAGACTTGGATGTTGAGAATGTTGTAAAATCAGCATTGACAAAGAGTATGACTCCGGAACGCGAAGTGATTTCATTTATTCCAGAAGAGTTCACTGTCGATGGATTCCAAGGCATTAAGGACCCTCGTGGAATGATGGGAATTCGCTTGGAAATGCGTGGTATGCTGTACACAGGACCACGTACCATTCTTCACAATCTTCGTAAAACGGTGGAGCGTGCAGGTGTCCAAGTTGAAAATATTGTAATTTCTCCATTGGCACTAACTCGCTCTGTATTGAATGAAGGTGAACGTGAGTTTGGTGCGACTATCATTGATCTTGGTGGTGGTCAAACGACTGTGGCTGTTATGCGTGGCCAAGAGTTGCAATACACAAACATCTACCAAGAAGGTGGAGATTATATCACAAACGATATTTCAAAAGTATTGACAACATCAAAGAGTATTGCTGAAAACTTGAAATACAACTACGGCATTGCCTATCCGCAAGATGCAAGTGATAAGGAAAAGTTCACTGTCGAAGTGATTGGAGAAAACGCTCCAGTTGAAGTGACCGAGCGCTACCTTTCAGAAGTGATTGCGGCACGTTTGCGTCAGATTTTTGACCGTGTGAAACAAGATTTGGAGCGTACACGTGCTCTAGATTTACCAGGGGGAATAGTCATTGTAGGTGGTGGTGCTATCTTACCAGGAATTACAGAATTGGCCCAAGAAGTGTTTGGGGTTAATACTAAACTTTTTGTTCCAAATCAAATTGGTATCCGCAATCCAGCATTTGCAAGTGTGATTAGCTTTGTTGAGTATGTTGGTGAGTTAGAAGATGTTGAAAATATTGCCCAACATGCAGTAAATGGCGAGACTACCTTGAGACATAAGCCGGTTGAAATTCCTGTTGCTCGTCCTCGAATTAGTCAGCCAATTCAAAGAGAAATCGTGAACGAATTGAACACAGTCGATCAGGTAGAGGAACAAGTTGCTCCTACTTACCATGATGAGGAAGAAGAAGTTCGTCCAGCTGCTAAGGGAAACATCACAGATCGCATTCGTGGTTTGTTTGGCAGCATGTTTGAATAAGAGAAAAGAAAAGGTGATTTAAACTATGGCATTTTCATTTGAAGCAGCAGCTAGTCATGGTGCTGTCATTAAAGTAATCGGTGTCGGAGGTGGTGGCGGAAACGCGATTAACCGTATGATTGAAGAAGGTGTTGCTGGGGTTGAGTTCATTGCAGCAAACACAGATGTACAAGCGCTAAGTAGCTCTAAAGCTGAAACAGTTATCCAACTAGGTCCTAAATTGACTCGTGGTTTGGGTGCTGGAGGTCAACCTGAGGTTGGTCGTAAAGCTGCTGAGGAAAGCGAAGAAGCATTGACTAATGTATTAACTGGTGCAGATATGGTCTTCATCACTGCTGGTATGGGCGGTGGTTCAGGGACAGGTGCGGCTCCTGTTATTGCACGTATTGCTAAAAACTTGGGTGCGTTGACTGTCGCAGTTGTGACTCGTCCGTTTGGTTTTGAAGGAAATAAACGTGGAAACTTTGCGATTGAGGGAATTGAAGGTCTTCGCGAACAAGTAGATACACTCTTAATTATTTCAAACAACAACCTTCTTGAAATTGTTGATAAGAAAACACCGCTTTTAGAAGCACTAAGCGAAGCTGATAATGTTCTTCGTCAAGGTGTTCAAGGAATTACAGACTTGATTACAAATCCTGGTTTGATTAACTTGGACTTTGCAGATGTGAAGACAGTTATGGAAAACAAAGGAAACGCCTTGATGGGTATCGGTATCGGTACTGGTGAGGACCGAGTGATTGAGGCGGCTCGTAAAGCGATTTATTCTCCTCTTCTTGAAACAACAATTGATGGTGCAGAGGATGTCATTGTCAATGTTACAGGTGGTTATGACATGACTCTGACAGAAGCAGAAGATGCTTCAGAAATCGTTAATCAGGCTGCGGGTCAAGGTGTTAACATTTGGTTGGGTACATCTATTGATGAAACAATGAAAGATGAGATTCGTGTGACTGTTGTGGCTACAGGGGTTCGTCAAGATACTGCTGATAAACCAGCCCGCCATCGCACGGAAGCTGTTTCACCACGCCCTTCTCAACGCTTTGATCATTCAGTAGCATCAGCACCAACTCGTGGAGCTGCACAACAAACTGAAGCGCCGAAAGCTTCTGCCTTCGGAGAGTGGGATTTGCGTCGCGAAAACTTGATTCGTCCAACTGACGCAGAACCAACATCCACTGTTTCAGTCGAAAAATTTACAATGGATCAAGATGAGGATGAATTGGATACACCACCATTCTTCCGTAATCGCTAAACTAAAATGGATTTTCAAAAGAATAAGGATGCTATCTTTTCATCAGTGGCAAAAGCTGCTGAGAAGGCAGGTCGTCCGAGTGAATCAGTAAAGGTAATAGCTGTCACCAAATATGTTGACAGCTCTATTGCTAATCAGCTAGTGAATACTGGAATTACTCATATTGGAGAAAATCGAGTCGATCAGTTCTTAGAAAAGTATAATGCCCTAGCAGACAAACAATTGACATGGCATTTGATAGGGACTTTACAGAGAAGAAAGGTCAAGGACATTATTCCATTTGTTGATTATTTCCACGCCCTAGACTCTGTCAAACTAGCTCAGGAAATAGATAAACGTGCGACTAAAATAGTCAAGTGTTTCCTCCAAGTCAACGTTTCCGGTGAGGAGAGTAAGCATGGCTTTGCAGTATCTGAGATTGATACGGCACTTGCTGAAATTAGTTTATTGGAGAACATTGAACTTGTTGGATTGATGACGATGGCACCGATTGATGCTACAGATGATGAATTAGACGAGATTTTTTCTAAAATGCAGGAAATCCAAGAAGAACTAGCTACAAGGAACTTACCACGTATGCCCTTTACAGAGTTAAGTATGGGAATGAGTGGGGACTTTGAACGCGCCATTGCTCACGGAGCTACATATGTGAGAATTGGCTCAGCATTCTTTGAATAATGGAGAGGAGGAAAATATGGCATTAAAAGATACATTTAAGAATTTATTTAATTACTTTGAAGTTGACGAAGTCAATGAAGTTGAAGAACAGGCAGATGCCTATTCAATGCCTAATGATCGTCCTAAAATGCGTGTTGCCAATACTACTACAGCTGCACCTGTGCGCGAACAGCAGCCAAAAGTAGAGACGCGTCGGGAAGCACGTTCAGAAAGTCAACTTCAACGCCTACATGAAAGGCAGCAAGAATTGATGACTAATAATAACGAAAAAGAGATTGTCAAAACTACAATTGATATTAAGTTTCCAAAACGTTATGAAGATGCACCAGAGATGGTAAATCTTTTATTAGACAATGCGAGTATTCTCATTGATTTTCAATATATGTCGGAGCAACAAGCAAGACGTTGCCTAGACTACTTGGATGGTGCTCGTTCAGTATTATCTGGAAATTTGAAAAAGGTCTCAAATACCATGTGGCTGTTAACTCCAGTAAATGTCACAGTCAATATTGAAGAATTGCGCAATGCTAATGCTGGTACAACTACTGGTGCGGCTGATTCAAATTTTGACTTTGATATAAAACGGTAACGCTATGCAAATTTTGATTTTTTTACTATTAAAAATTGTAGAGATTTATTCTTATCTCTTATTGGCATACGCTTTGCTAAGTTGGTTTCCTAGCCTATACACAAGCTCGATTGGTCGTTTGATTCAATGGCTGGTAGCACCCATTTTAAAACCCTTTAGGCGATTTAATCTGCAATTTATGGGGTTGGATTGGACCGTAATGGCAGCCATGATTGCGCTTAATATGGGAACTCGCCTTTTGGTTCAATTATTGCTACTGTTAGCATAGTTATGAAAAATGACAAAAACTTATTGCAACATTTTTCTAGGCAAGAAAGAGAGTTTGTAGAGAAAATAATGGATATGTGTCAGCAAGTTGAAGATACGTATTCATATAGATTAACTCACTTTTTACATCCTAGACAAGATGAAATTGTATGCAAAATTGCTAACTACTACCAGTTACAAACGTTTTCTAGTCGGGATTTTGTTTCGACTGAACATTCGCGGGTTATTATTGCCCCGGCTTATTATGAGTTGGACATCAAGGACTTTGAGTTAACCGCTCTTCATTTGTCCTATGCTAGAAAATTTCATACCTTATCCCATTCACAAGTTCTTGGAACTATTCTCAATCAACTAGGGATTAAAAGGGAGTATTTGGGTGATATTTTGATTGATGATGAACGATTGATTGTCTTTATCGATCAGAAATTTGGGCAGATTGCCTTACAATCTATCACTAAAATTGCTCGTGTCCCTGTTAAGGGAAAGGAAGAAGAATGGATGACTGTTCGACTACCGATTGGACAGGAATGGCGTTCAAAGGATGTATTGGTTTCCAGTATGAGATTGGATAAAGTGGTTTCGGTCGCATTTAATCTTTCAAGGGCAACTGCAAATAAGTTGATTGAGGCTGGACATGTGAAGTTGGATTATGTTCTGGCAGAACAAACCAGTAAATTAGTTGAAATAGGGCAATTAATTAGTGTTAGGAGATATGGTAGAGTTCGCCTAAATGAATTTTTAGGTTTTTCTAAGCAAGGGAAGATAAAATTAAAGTTAGACATTGTTAAAACTTAGGAGGAAAGATGGCACTTACAGCATTAGAATTAAAAGATAAAACCTTTGCTACAAAATTTAGAGGATACGACGCAGATGAAGTTGATGACTTTTTGGACATTGTAACGCGTGATTATGAGGATTTAATTCGTAAAAATCATGACCAAGAGTTAGAATTGAAAAATTTGCGGGAACGTTTGGCTTATTTTGATGAGATGAAAGAATCATTGAGTAAATCAGTTCTTTTAGCTCAAGATACAGCTGAGAAAGTAAAGGTTGCGGCCGAAGATCAAGCGGCAAATATTATTAAACAAGCTGACTATGATGCGGCAACATTGTTACATGAAGCTAAAGATAAGGCAAATGAAATTCTTCGTAATGCGACTGACAACGCGAAAAAAGTTGTCATTGAGACTGAAGAATTAAAAAACAAGACACGCATTTTCCATCAGCGTCTGAAATCAACAGTAGAAAGCCAATTATCATTGGTTAATTCATCTGAATGGGAGGAAATTCTTCGCCCAACAGCAAGTTACATTCAAACAAGTGATGAGGCTTTCCGTGATGTTCTTCATAAGGCTTTGGATGAAGAATTACCTGTTGAAGAAGAAAGTTTGGATTATACACGTCAATTGACACCAGAAGAAATTGCAGAATTAACGCGTCAGGCAGCAGCTTTTGAGAGTGGAGAGTCTGTAGAAATTTCAACAGAAGAATAATAAAGATCATAAGCAGAGACACGGTCGGTAGAAATATTTATAGCGAGTAGGAGATGGTGGAAGCCCTACAATCTCTTTCTATGGATCATCACTTTGTTTGATTTTTCCTGAAAATAGTAAGGAAAGACGCCCGTTCACGTTACGAACATAGAGGGATAGGGGAAACTCTATCTAAACTAAGGTGGTACCACGAACTTTCGTCCTTATTTGGCGGGAGTTTTTTTATTTTTATGATACGATTAGAATTAGTAAACAAGGACAACTTTGAAGCAGTGTTACAAGTTCAACTTGCACCTGAGGACCAGCGCCGAGTGGCATCGGTTGAATATTCTTTAGCCCAGGCTTGGCTATATAAAGATTCGGGAATGATTCTACCATATGCTGTGCTATCTGGCGGAAAAGTTGTCGGTTTTGCAATGTTATCTATTGAACCCAAAGATAATAGTTATTATTTATGGCGCTTGTTGATCGATAAGGATTTTCAAAATCGTGGATACGGAAAGGAAGCCATCCAGCAAATGATTGGAAAGGCGAAGGCGGATCCGCTTTGTCATAAAATTTCTATAAATTATGTCATTGGCAATCATAAAATGAGGTACATTTTAGAAAAACTTGGTTTTCAATCCGTTGGTTTAGAAGGCCAAGAAATGAAAATGGAATTAATTATAAGATAAAGGAGTTATGATGAAACTAAAAGAAACACTCAATTTAGGTAAGACAGCATTTCCTATGCGTGCAGGCTTACCAACACGCGAGCCAGAATGGCAAAAGGCCTGGGATGAAGCAAACTTGTATGCTCGTCGCCAAGAACTCAATGAAGGCAAACCGGCCTTCCACCTCCACGATGGCCCTCCATACGCTAACGGAAATATCCACGTTGGACATGCTTTGAACAAGATTTCTAAAGATATTATCGTTCGCTCAAAGTCAATGTCTGGCTTCCGTGCACCATTTGTACCGGGTTGGGATACGCATGGTCTTCCTATTGAGCAAGTCTTGGCAAAACAAGGGGTTAAGCGCAAGGAAATGGACTTGGTAGAATACCTTGAAATGTGTCGTGATTACGCTCTTAGCCAAGTTGACAAGCAACGTGATGATTTCAAACGCTTGGGTGTTTCTGCAGACTGGGAAAATCCATACATCACCTTGACGAAAGACTACGAAGCTGCTCAAATCCGTGTCTTCGGTGCTATGGCAGACAAGGGCTATATTTACCGTGGTGCTAAGCCTGTTTACTGGTCATGGTCATCTGAATCTGCCCTTGCAGAAGCTGAAATCGAATACCATGACATTGACTCAACATCTCTTTACTATGCTAACAAGGTCAAAGATGGCAAGGGGCTCTTGGATACAGACAGCTACATCGTTGTCTGGACAACGACTCCATTTACAGTAACGGCTTCTCGCGGTTTGACAATGGGAGCAGACATTGACTATGTCTTGGTTCAACCAGCTGGTTCTGACCGTAAGTATGTCTTGGCAGAAGCCTTGGTTGACAACTTGGCAGCCAAATTCGGTTGGGAATCCTTCGAAGTGATTTCAAAACACAAGGGTGCTGAGTTTGAATACATTGTGACCGAACACCCATGGGATAGAGAAGTTGATGAATTGGTCATCTTGGGCGATCACGTCACAACGGACTCGGGTACTGGTATCGTCCATACGGCTCCAGGTTTTGGTGAGGATGACTATAATGTCGGTGTCAAATATGACTTGGAGGTTGCGGTAACTGTCAACGAACGTGGCTTGATGAATGAGGCTGCGGGTCCTGATTTTGAAGGGCAATTCTATGATAAGGTTGTACCAACGGTTAAGGAAAAATTAGGCGACTTGCTCCTTGCAAGTGAAGTGATTAATCACTCATACCCATTTGACTGGAGAACCAAGAAGCCAATCATCTGGCGTGCAGTGCCACAGTGGTTTGCCTCTGTCTCTAAATTCCGTCAGGAAATCTTGGACCAAATCGAAGCAACGATCTTTATTCCTGCTTGGGGTAAAACACGTCTTTACAACATGATCCGTGACCGCGGTGACTGGGTCATCTCTCGTCAGCGTGCTTGGGGTGTGCCGCTTCCAATCTTCTATGCAGAAGATGGTACAGCGATTATGACCAAGGAAGTGACAGACCACGTTGCTGCCCTTTTTGAAGAGCATGGTTCTATCATCTGGTGGAAATCTGAAGCCAAAGATCTTTTGCCAGCTGGTTTCACTCATCCAGGTTCACCAAATGGCGAATTTACCAAAGAAACAGACATCATGGACGTATGGTTTGACTCTGGTTCATCTTGGAATGGTGTCATGAATGCCCGTGAAAATCTTGCCTACCCAGCAGACCTCTACCTAGAAGGTTCTGACCAATACCGTGGTTGGTTTAACTCATCCTTGATTACCTCTGTAGCCGTAAATGGTCACGCACCATACAAGGCTGTCTTGTCACAAGGTTTTGTCCTAGATGGCAAAGGTATGAAGATGTCTAAATCTCTAGGCAATACTATTCTTCCAAGTGATGTTGAGAAACAATTTGGTGCAGAAATCTTGCGTCTATGGGTGACATCCGTTGATACTTCAAACGACGTACGTGTGTCTATGGATATTCTTGGACAGGTTTCCGAAACCTACCGTAAAATCCGTAATACCCTTCGCTTCTTGATTGCCAACACTTCTGATTTCAATCCTGCAAGTGATGCAGTGGCTTACGAAGAGCTTCGTTCTGTTGACCAATATCTCTTGGTGAAATTTAACAAATTGGTAGCTCAAATCCGTGAAGCCTACGACAATTATGATTTCATGGGTATCTACAAATCTGTAGTAAACTTTGTAACCCTTGATTTGTCAGCCTTCTACCTCGATTTTGCCAAAGATGTTGTCTACATTGATGGCGCTAAATCACTTTCTCGTCGTCAGATGCAGACAGTTTTCTATGACATCTTGGTGAAAATTACCAAGCTCTTGACCCCAATCTTGCCACACACAGCAGAAGAAATCTGGTCATACTTGGAACACGAAGCAGAAGAGTTTGTACAATTGGCGGAAATGCCAGAGGTGGAAACCTTTGCCAATGAAGCGCAGCTTTTGGCTGATTGGGAAAACTTTATGAACTTCCGTACTCAGGCACAAAAAGCCTTGGAAGAAGCACGTAATGCCAAAGTCATCGGTAAATCACTTGAAGCTCATTTGACTGCCTATGTCTCAGCTGAAACCAAGTCCTTCTTGGAGAGCTTGAATGCAGACCTTGCTCAGTTGCTTATCGTTTCTAACCTTACAGTAACCACGGAAGCAGCTCCTGAAAGTGCTGTTCTGGTAGAAGAAGTTGCCTTTACTGTAGAGCGTGCAAGCGGTGAAGTATGTGACCGTTGCCGCCGTATTGATACTAGCGTTGTAGAACGTAGCTATGGTGCGACAATCTGTGACCACTGTGCAAGCGTAGTGGAAGAAAACTTTGCTGAAGCAGTAGCTCAAGGTTTTGAAGCTTAAGTAATCACAATACATTTGTTAAAGTCTATCTAGCGATAGGCTTTTTTGTAATACTCTTCGAAAACCAAAATTATCCGTTGTCAAGAGCCTTGATGAGTGAAAAGCTCCAGTGGAGGTTTTCAGCCTGTTACCTTGAAATAAGAAAGTAACAGAGTTCTATCTTCGGCTTCGTTTCCTAGGTTACTTTTGATTTTCATTGAGTATAAATAGAAAAAAAGAAGCCAATTGGCTTCTTACACTTCTGCGATAATGGGAATAGACATTTCAATCAAACGGTCTGTGTGAATCGTTTGAATAGCAGCCTTGTTAATAGTTCGTTCATCAATTTTTCGATGAAGGAAGAAATCACGAATTTGCTCGATTTCATTTTGTTGTACTGCACGGTATTTATTACTAATCAAGAGTTCATAATGACGGGGTGCCTGTGTGAAAATAACGTCTGTATTCCCTGCAGAATAAGTCTCTACTAGGAAAGCATCAGTATTAGCCAACTGGCTTTGGACAAGATTGGGATGACTATTTGTCGTGTTAATGATTTTCATGTGGAACCTCCTCTATCTCTTTGGCTACATTATAGCACGATTAGAGTGTTTTTACTAGTTATTGAATGAATTTTCTTGCAATTTCCATTGTTCAATGCCCCATTTGTGACTACCACGTTTGAGTTTATCGATGGCTTCATTGACTGGGAACCAGGCAATATGGTTGAAATCTTCTAGTGGTTGCCCTATTTGATGGTAGCTAGTTACTTCGTAGATGTAGGCTGGATTATAGAAATGGGTATCGCGGTGGCTAGAGTAGAAGTATTCGTCAGCCTGACCAAAGTATTTTCCGATTTCAGCGGTGAATCCAAGCTCTTCCATCAATTCGCGCTCCAAGGCAATGAGGTGATTTTCTCCCTTTTCAATTTCTCCACCAGGAAGAAACCAAGCTCCGTTTGGTGCTTGAACGAGTATGATTTGTTCTTTCTTTTCATCTGGGATAACTGCGTAAACACCAAAGCGACTCTGGTAGCTGACGCCAGCCTTCTTTTCTCCAAATACAGCGTTTTTCTCCATAGGCAATTCTATCCTCTTTCATAATTGGAATGAGTTGTATACATTATACCACTTTTTTATTATTTTTCCTTGTGATAGGCTTTACAAAGTAAAGTTTTTTTATAGAGTAAATTCCCAAAGTAAGTTCTAGTCTGTCTTAAAAACTGGAAACTAGAATGAGACAAAGAAATAAGGTAGAACTTACTATGGGACAAGTTGGTAACCGACAATGAAAAACAAACACTTAACTCTCTCTGATCGCAATGATATTCAAATAGGAATTGAACAGCTAAAAACCTTCTCAGCTATCGCTGTTAAGCTAGGAAAAGATCCGTCCACAATCTCAAAAGAAGTTCGGAGAAATAGGGTGATAAAAGAGAACTCTAGTACCTCCAATTGCGAGGCCTGCCCTCTACTCAAAAAGGCTCCCTACGTTTTGTAATGCCTGTCCGAAAAAGAGAAGCAACTGCGGATACCAGAAACAGTTCTACTACGCAAAAAGAGCTCAGCTTGATTATGAAGCTAAGCTCTCAGATTCGAGAACAGGTGTTGCCCTAAACAA
>NZ_JAOTGL010000025.1:0-26402 GCF_044427045.1 Streptococcus sp. 2022WUSS135 | reverse complement strand
ACTATTTCAAGAACTTAGTCAAAGACAAATTGACAAGTAAAGAGGGAGCCCGCATTTATGCCAAACGCAAGGTGGATGTCGAACCTGTATTTGGTAGGATGAAGGGTGTTTTTGGCGTGCGCAGAGTGCATGTCAGAGGTCAAAAAGTGGTTGAAACTGAGATAGGATTCCTCCTAATGAGCATGAATCTCACGAAATTGGCGAAGAAATTAGCCCATGATAATAGAAACAAAAGGAAAAACACAAATAGTTCGGCTGGATTTCATCAAAATCAGCTTGAATCTATCTGTGTTTTTTATTTACTGGCTAGTTTTTGCTCAGCCTCTTTATTTGAGACCGTATTTTATACCCTTTTATTTATTATCATTTTTCATTAAATAATAAGATAACTATATAAATAGAAGAAAGTTTTTATTAAATTCTTATATATTCTTATCAATTATCATCAGTCGGAACTTTTTCCGTTACCAAAATTAAGAGTTTCCCCACCTATTCCAAGAAATAAAGGGTAAGTTATTTTATACATTTTTATGAAATAATATACAAAAAAAGTTGGTTTTACCAGCTTTTTTAATGTCTATTTCAAATTTTACACCATTGGTATTTTTATTATTTTTTATATATCAATTTTGGTCAATTTTTGGGGAGAGATACACAAGAGGATTAACACCGTTATTGTCTTCATGTGCTAACATTCTAAACCAGGGGGGATAAAGAAAAAATCTCTTGTCATAAATTCTACAAAATTTTTACCCCCTTTTTGTCTAACGGTTCCTGACTTGGAAGAAGTTCCCTTACTCGGTTCCCAATCATTTGAAAATATTTCAAAAGGGTAGGGGGGTAAAATATAAAATCATCAATCTATTATAATCTAATTCGTTTTTGAATTACGATAAATATAGACTAGATATTTTTTCCGATGTCCCTTTCCCGTTGCACGTTTCCCCTGCAGAAAAGCGTTTTGTTTTGGCATGGGGGCTTATTTATACTAGACTACTATCATCAGTGTAATAGTTGTTTATAATATTTTGGCGCGAAAAAAAATGTAGAATGACGGCGTGAAGTCCAAAGGCGGTAGGGTGGTAGGGTACACCCCCCCTTATCTTCCAAATGCACTACAGACAATAGATAAGCCCTTAATACTAACATGTAAAGGGCTTAATGATTTTATTTTCTTTTTGTATTTTTTGAATGTTTTTTGTGTTCGTTTAATTAGTCATATCTTATATTCTGTCTAATTATGTTTCACTCTCTAAACTCAATACTATCAAGGCTTTCAGCTATTCCTTTAATTATTACTAGCATTTTCTTCGTTATGTCTAATTAATACTTGATATTTGTCTTTAAATGTCAAAGTTAGCCATCTTAGTATCTAGGTCATCTTGTCTAACTCCTATGTATATTAGCGTGATTGCTGGGCTTGAATGATTAAAGATAGTCATTAAATCAGCTACATTCTTATACTTTTTATAATAATGATAGCCAAATGTTTTCCGCATGGTATGAGTGCCTATATTCTCTATCCCTAAATCATTCCCAGCGGTCTTTAATATCCAGTAAACTGTACGGCGGTCAAGGGGTTTGTTCACACCGTTACGGCTTTGAAAAAGATAATGATGAAGCGGTTTGCCTTCTACATACTTCCTTAACTCGTTCTTTAGGGTTCGGGTCATTTTGATATTTTTCTGTTTCCCAGTTTTTTGTTCCCTAACTCGAATGTGCCAACCTTGGACGTCTTTTACTCTTAATTTTAAAATATCCCCAATTCTAAAACCTGTGTTTATTCCCACAAGAAATAAAATATAGTTCCGTTCATTCCATGACCTTAGATAATCCTTCATGGCTTGGATGTCGTCTTTATCGCGAATAGGTTCAACTGCGTTCATTTGCTATTTCCCCTTCTTCATCACGCGCCTTCAAATTGTCATATTCCCTAGCGGACTTATTCGGGAAATAGTGTCGCTCTAAGTTTTCTAACCATTGGGCACGCCCTTCCATCATTCCTTTATACATTCCATCAGTTCGCGTTCTGAAGTTCTCTACATTCGTTTGCTTCAATAATTCCACCTTCTTTCTATATTAGAATTACAACACCTTACAACGCTTGACAACACTTAAAGTTATAAAGTGTTGTAGCGAAAACCCTTGGGGCACAAGGGGTTTGGAGATATTACTACACTTACTACACTTTTTTTGAATACGTTGAATTTTTTTATAATATATATACATACACAAGTAAGTATATTTCTTTTTTATTACTTTATATATAATAAGTGTAGTAAGTGTAGTAATATTATGTAAAGCGTTGGGGCTGTTGGGGTTTCGTCACTACACTTTTTCTAAAAAGTGTTGTACCAAGTGTTGTAAGTGTTGTAACTTATTTTTTCTTATAGCCCCTCTGAGCCTTCCCTTTGATTGGCACATATAGGGGTAAATAGTGGGGCTGGTCTTCCTTGGGGTAGAAACCTTTGGGAAGGTCTGCCCCTCTTGGTAGACTAATAGGATAAGCCAATTTTTCCCAGTCATCGGGTAAATATTGCGGAAAGTGAGTATGAAAACCTTGACTACTGAAATTATGTTGAAAATTGTGATAATCTGCAAAGCCTGTAAA
Source organism: Streptococcus sp. 2022WUSS135 (assembly GCF_044427045.1). Lineage (NCBI taxonomy): Bacteria > Bacillati > Bacillota > Bacilli > Lactobacillales > Streptococcaceae > Streptococcus > Streptococcus sp. 2022WUSS135. The sequence continues at coordinate 23,791 of NZ_JAOTGL010000025.1, read as the reverse complement.
GTACCACCATACCCAATCATTAGGAATAAACGTAGAATGTAAATTAGTAAATAGATTTTGTGAAAATGCTAAAACAGGGTCTATTGCTTCCTGGTATTCATCTAGTAAATCTATAGACTTGCTCGGCTCTATAAAGTCCTTAAAATCTAGGTCAATAACTGTTTTTAACACGTATTCTAGGACACTAGGGCGCGTGATATAATCGTTTTTGATTGCTCGGTTAGGTTTCCCCTTAAAGTGCTTATTAAAGGGCAAAATAACCATTCTACGCCGTATAGCGTGATAGTCTCCCCTAATCTTTGGTAGTGTGTTTGTTGATTGGATGACTAAAGTTTTTATAAAGGTACTGTAAGCGTCTTTCCCTTTTTTCTCAACCGTTACAGTATCCCCACCAACTAGGCTAAATAGTTTGGAAGTATCTCGAATAACTGCCCCAGCTTGCACATCGTCGCCTATTATGGCTTGTTTCCCGATTGCTTGGGCTAGTGTAAAGCGGTTATTAACATCTAAATCCGTTATCTTAATACTTGCTATGTTCTGCCGTCCTATTAGGTTGATAAATAACTCTTGTAGCGTCCCCTTTCCTGTTCCGCCTTCTCCTACAAACCAAAACATTTTAGCGTAACTTTCTCCACGTACAACGGCGTTGAGTAGTTGAAGTGATAACTGATAAAGTTCTTTATCTCCGTTAAACAAATCTAATAGCCAGTCCTTAAACTCCCATCCCTTAATAGTTGGACTTGTGGCGCGGGGATTGTAGTTGGTTTGTATCTTGTGAGTGAATACCCTTGTTTCTGTAAATGGTTCTAGTGTCCGTGTCTTTCGGTTGTAGATACCATTGCCAACTATTATCAAATGTGGGGCGTTTTCCGCCTGTCTATGTGGTGCTTTTCGGGTTAAGTGGTAAATACAATCGCTAGCCCTTTTTTCGTTGTGCCGTGGCTCTATAATGCTTATAAAGTCTTTTAAAAATTCCCTATCATTTATATAAATTCCCTCATCGGGGTTATAAAAATAAACAGGTTTTGTTCCCTCATCGCTTTCAATTCTGCAAACTGTCAGCAATTCCGCCATATAATCGGCAACTATCAAAGGTGGAATAGGCTTTTTAATTTCTGCTTGTGCCTGCTTATCGTCTAAACCGTCTTCTAATAGCTTTCTATAGCGTTCTTCCTGCTTGTGTTGGACAAATTGAAATACCCTACCTTGCCAACCTTTAAACGTTATAAGCCGTATATCACGCGCATTATATTGCGTTTCTCCTGTTGTTTGTCTTCCATACTGTGTAATACTCCCCACCTTCTTTCTATGGTCTAGCTTATAATTTTTGTATCTTGTTTTTGCTGATTGATAATGTATGCTATTGCGTTTCCTGTATCTTCAGCAAAATAAAACTGTTTCATCATGTCTAAGAAATAGCTTGCTAGGTTTGTCCGCTTCACAATAGCAGAAAATAAGTCTACTACTTGTTCAAAATCATAGCCATGTAAATACATTTGTCTGATAAAAATAGCCGTTTCTTCCTTGGTGTAAATTCCATTTGTGATAGTATCAAACACCCAGCCATCTAAATATAGCCCGCTTGCCTGTCTTTGTTGGTCTAACGTGATTTTTTCAATGTCTTCTAGCTTTGCTAATAGACTTGTTTTCATGATACTTATTGGATAATCTCTAATAAGTTTCCACCCTTTCGGGGCTGGTATTTCTTCAAATACATTCAAAATGATATTGTTTAGGCTAAAAGGTGTGATATAACTACCAAATGGCAAGTAATAGTAAAAACGGAAAAAATTATTTTGCATTACTGCGCGTGTCGGATTATCTTTTAGTAAATCTAGTAAGATTTGTTCCCCACGTTTTATAGTCACTTCCACAATGCTATACATCTTTTTCCCTTTCTATGTTCTTTTGTTTCGCTATTTGTTGCTTTACCCATTCAGCCCTATCTTTCTCGTCTGACAAAGATAGAAAATAGTCTCTTTCCTCTTCTGGTATTTCTCTATTGATAATAGCTAGTATTAATTGAAAAATATCAGGGTCTTCTTTTCTAACGGTTTCTAATATTTCTTCAATATTCATTTTTGACACTCCTAGTTATATCTCTTGCCAGCAAGCCAAATATAAGCCCCGTAGTTATCGTTTGTAGCTTGTCTGGGGTGTTTACTCTCGGAAACATTTTGGGGCTTGCTAGGAGCTTGAAAACTGCCCAAACCTACCCTAAACCATAAAAAGAGGTTTAGCGGTGTAAATATTGCTATGAGTGTTAACGCTTGTTCTATTGTCATTTCTTGCATGTTGTTTTACTCCCTTAACTTCTATACCTCGGCTTCTAGCAATACTTCAAGCCGTTTCTTTTCTTCCTCGATTTGTTTTTCTAGGGCTCCTATACCTGCCATTAGTTCGCTATGATTGGCTGGTATAAAATAGCCCTTATGATTGCCTTTGCGGTTGCCAATAATTGGTATTTTATGCTTGATTATCAGCCGTCTAACACATTCCCTAACCGTTCTTTTTTCTAGGTTGGTTTGTTGTGCTATGTGGCGCGCCGTGATGGCTTTTTCAATCCCTACACCGATTAGGCTATATATACGTTTGTCGTTTCCTTTTAAGTCCATTTTGACCCCCTTCCACATTTTGTTCTTGTATTTCTGGTATTGGCTCGCGCGGTGGCGCGTGCTTTTTCCGTGTGTTGACCTGTCTACAATTTTTCTTTTACTATACATGTTTTGGAACTAGCCTAGACTATCCCCAGCGGTTGCCCGCTCCAAACTTACTTTGTAAGTCTGTGCCAAAATAATAGCCTAGCTAGTGTGTTCTGTCTTTGATTTTTAAAATCTTGAAATAAATAATATTAACTTGCCTTCTTATTGTGCTTATGGTATGATTAAGGCAATAACAAAGGCTTACAAGGGGTTGCCCTTCCTTAGTTATTGTTTAATCATTTGAAGGCTTGTCAGTTTGGTCGCTGGTGTAAGCCTTTTTTTGTTGTCATTCTTTCAACTTTTCTAAAATTTCGTCCACATCTCGCACATCATAGTAGATAGACTTCCCTTGACGGCGTGACCTTAGCCCGCATGACTTTAAATACTTCATGTATTTATGGTCAAAGCCGTATAACTCCATTACTTCCCCTTGTCTTAAGGGCTTTTTGTTTAGCCGTTCTATTTCGTCCTTTGCCATTTCACGCGCCAAAGCTAGGGCACCGCGGACAAGTTCAAGGCTTGCATTTTCGCTTAATAATGCTTCTGTCATTCGTTTTTTCCTTTCTGTTCAATATACCGCCTAAAATCGTCTATACGGCGTTTTTTCTTTGTCTAGTATCTTTATACTACCCATTCCAAAAAATCGCTAGAATGTACCTTTTTTTGAGAATTTAACACCCTCTAGGCGTAAACCTCAGAAAATTCTTTGAAAATGTCGTCAGGGATTTCGGTTAGGGCTTGTTGCTGGAGCTGGATAGCCTTTAGGCGGTTTGTATCGCTTGCCGTTGGCTTATTGATAATGTCAGCCGTTGCCAAAACTTGCTTGAAATACTCGTCTAGCTTTAACTTCCGCCCTTCAGTAATTTCTTGTTTTTCTTCTCGTTTGGTTTTTAAAAATTGAAATTCCTCAATTTCATCATTCAGCAAGCTATAGGAGATAATGCCACGGTGTCGCCATTGGTTAAAACGTGCCTTAATCCCCTCAATCGTCCAACCTTTCAGCCGTTCTAGGAGTAAATCAAAGCTAACTAGCCCATTATCTTCATAAACTTGTTGTAGTAGTTCCTGTGTAAATGGTGTTTTAGTCATCTTCCGTATCTCCCTCGATATATTCCAGCTCCTTTTCTGTCAAAGTGCTATTGTATTCAGAAAGTAAGTAACCTAGCCCTTCTTGTAATCCTACCCATAGTTCACAAAATTCTTTTTTGTCTGCTTCTTTCGGTATAAGGGGCTGAAAGTCCTCTACTTTTTCGGCTAGGTCATACAGTTCATATAGTTGTTTTAGTAATTCTAGGTACTTTTTACGGCTGATAGTGTAGTTTTTACGGGCTTTCTTCCGTTTCTTGCCCTTTGCTCGATAATGTAAGGTGTGTTCTTCTAGCATTTCTTGAATTTGTACCCATGCTTGCGCGTTTTGTTCCACCATATCGGGTAAGACTGCGCTATTTTCATCTAGCCCCATAGCTTCCGCCATGTTTACTTGGTCATCTACCCATTTTTTAAACTCTTTATAGGTTTGTTTTTTGCTCATTTTGTATTTTCTCCTTTAGTTTTTCTTGTAAATAGCCTTGTATCTCCCATATGAAACGGCTAACGGCTTCAAATTTACCCGCTAGGGTCGTTTCTATGGCTTCATTATTCAAACTAGCTAGATAATCAGTAATATAGTCTAGCTCTTCATCTGACTTGTTAGCACGCTCTTGGAGTGCTTCAAGTTGTTTACTTGCCATTGTCTGCCCCTGTGTCTTTTGTATGCTCCCAAAGGGCTTTATAATCGCCGTCATGGTCTAGGCTCTCTAGTAAGTAAAGTGCCTCATCGCCAAAATTTGCGATATGGTCTAGTGTTGTATTGACTGCCATTTCTGGGAAGTCTGTATCTAGTGTACTGTCCGCCATATCCATTACCATTAGTTCAAGGTAAATAACCCTTTCTAGTAATTCTTGGCGTGTTGCTCGTTGTCCTAAGAAGGTTCTACGCTCCATACAGTAACGTTCTTCAAGTGTGGTCATATTGTTTTTCCTTTCTAGCACGCGCCTGCGTGTTTATTCTTTGGATTAGGTGGGGAAACCCGTATTATTGTTTAATCATTTGTTTTTGTCGTTGGTCGTAGTTTTAAGGGTTACGCCCTTAAAATAGTGCTTAGTTCTTTTTCTGCGCGTGATTGCCCTTGGTCGTTGGTCAATCATGAGTAAATAGCCATTGTAAGATAGCTAGAATGTGCCTAGCCGTCTTTTTTAGGGTTAGATAAAGTAGTCCGCCTATGTTTTTTCTCCTTTCTTTGTCCGTGTCGTTTTCCTGTAGTGTGTGTGAAAGGTAGTTAGGAAAATTACACATCTTCTAGTAGCCAATTTATGACACTTTCATAGATACGGCGCGGGGCGTCATAGTTGCCCTGCTCTACTTTGGCAAGTGTGGGCGGTGTGATTTGCAACTTTTTAGCAAGTTCTAGTTTTCCGATTTGTAAGTCTGCGCGCTTGCGCCGTACTTTTCTAGCATGGTCTTCCGTTAGTAGCATTTTTGTCCCTCCTTTCTTAAACGAAAAAAACTTTCGTTTGTAAAGTAATAATAACCGAAAAAACTTTCGTTGTCAACGGAAAAAATGAAATTTTTTTCGTTCATGATTTTATTTTTTTAAATGTTCATGTTATACTTGTTTTTGTGAGAGGTAGAAAACATGGAAACTAAAAACAGGTTAAAAGAATTACGGAAAGCAAGTAATTTTTCCCAAAAAGATTTTTTTGAAAACATAGTGAAAACCAAGTTAAAACTAGATGTAACTTTGCGAACCTATCAAAACTGGGAAAATCCTAATAATGAAATAAAATCAAAGCCAGCCCAAGCTTTAGCAGATTTTTTTGGCGTAAGTGTTGGGTATTTGTTAGGGTATGACAATTCAGATGCTATCTTTTGGGATGCATTAGATAAATATGGAGTAGGAGAACAGACAGAAAAAGAGTACTTGTTTGAGTTATCAGAAATAGAAAGCGGACGTGAAATATTTTTAAAGTATTTTGACAAAGCTATGATTGAAACTATCACGGATAAAGAAAATAAGGCGCTGAAATTAAGCAAAGAAGATGCTATCAATCAAGTAAATCACTTTTTTAAAGCACTATATCACTTGACAGAAATAGAAATTGAATTACTGGTATATTTTAAAGTGTTAGATATTGCTGACCAAAAAATAATAGTTGACCTTGCACATAAACTAGCAAACAGAAACAAAGACAGTTAAAAACGCCAAGCCCAGCAGGTCGGCGCGTGAATAAATCAAAGAGAAAGGAAACCATGCAACATTACAGTTTAGACGAATCAGGAAGCATTACTACTAGCAATTCCCCTAATAACCGTTTTTTTATCATTGCTGGAGTGACTGCCACAAACAAAGAAAAAGTAAAACGGGTATTCAGAAAAGCCAAAGTAAATTACCTAAAACACAATCCTGATGTACTACTAGACATCAAATCAGAAATAAAAGGCTCTCAAATGTCAATAGAGTTTAAAGACTACGTTTTTAGTCAACTTATTTCAAAAACAGATATACAATTCAATTACCTGGTATTTGACAATTACAATGCATTACAACGGCTAAGAGAAAAACCAAACATTACTTTTAATTATCTGATGTTTTTAAAAGCTGACAAGCTCATAAACGACCAAACACCACTAAAACTAGACTTAGACGATAGAAACAAGAGTGTCGAAAGTTTAAAAGCCCTTGAAGAGTATTTACAGACAAAACTATGTGTAGAAAGTGATAGGGTTTCAGATGTAAAAGTTGATTTCTTTGACTCTGCTAATCATACTATGATACAAATAGCGGATATTTTCGCAAATCATCTGTATAGAATATTTAAGCAAGTAGCAAAAAATCAAGACTATACCGAAAACCTGGAACTACTTACTAAACTAAAACAAACTAACCTACAACATTGCCAATACTTCCCTGCTGGAAAATGTGAGTGTATAGACCTTTTTTAGTGATAAAAATAAAAAAAGCACGAAAAAACGCCAAAAAAGACACAAATAGTTGAATTTTTCAATAAAAAGAGTTATATTAAGTATAGAAAAGGCTACTTGTAATTCTGTTTGTGTCTGCGTATTGTCGTAAGCTGCCTGTGTGGTATGCCAGCCAACAGTTAAGGGCTTTTTTAATTTTATCATAACAAAAAGGTAGGATATAAGTTTATTCTGCCTTTTATTGTTATTCTGCCATGTTACGAAAAACGCCAACCCCAGCAGGTCGGCGCGTGGAAATATACAAATTGATTGACATATAACCTATAATGGGGGTATAATCATAGTGTAAAGAATTGTTGTGAGGACAATTCTAGCACTAAATCAAAAAAGCCCCCAACGTGCCAGCGTTGAGGGTTTTTGTTTGCCCCTGTTTGGGGTTAGTCGTCGTTATCGTCTAAATAATACTTAACTACTTCAGTCAAGATATTAACCAATAACGGCGCTAGAATACTTGTGAGGATAAACTCTAGCAACTAAACCACCTCCCTTCAGTAAATTCAAAGGGGGCTTGTATATCTTATCAGATAGTTTATTTTGTTGTCAAATTCTCCACGCTTACAGATGGCAACGTGTAAGCAACCATATTTTTATGATTGATATTTAATCCCAAATACTATAAACTAGATAAACGGAGAAAGCATTTATAACGCCCGAGGGTGTATATTTGCGTGAGGTGTCTAGTTTTGCTAGGCACTTTTTTCATTCTTAGCAATAATATTAGAAACCACTTATAAACACGCGCATACTATTTTATTCTTTCGATTAGGTGGGGAAACCAATAGGAAGGATAAACAAATGATTAAACAATACAAACTAAATGACGGCTCTGTTAGATACTCTTATATCGCCTATGTAGGTATAGACCCCATTACAGGCAAAGAAAAGCGCGTAAGGAAAAGAGGTTTTAAAACTAAGAAAGAAGCCAAAATAGCTGAAAGCCAATTACTTCTAAAAGTGGAGCATGAAGGATTTTTTGACAGGCCAGATAGAATAACCTTTGAGGAAGTCTATAAGATATGGCTAGAACACTATAAAAACACCGTGAAGGCTAGTACATACGCCAGACAAAAGGCACAAGCAGACCTACATATCATTCCAGCATTTGGCGCGTGCTACGTGGATAAAATAAGCCTACCAATGTGCCAAAAACAGGCACAAGAATGGTTTAAGGGCTACAAGAAATATGCTAACTTTATCGGTATGACTAAGATGGTTTTAGATTTTGCGGTAAATCTGGGCTATATTCATGATAACCCCATGAAGAAGATAATAAAGCCCCGTAAATCCTCTGAAGTCGATGAAGAAGAAAAGAAAAAAGAAAACTTTTACAGCCGTGAAGACTTGCAAAAGTTCCTAGACTGCGTAGCAAAGGAAGACAAGGAAGAAATAGCTTGTATTTTCCGATTACTCGCCTTTACGGGTATGAGAAAAAGCGAAGTACTTGCCCTACGGTGGAAAGACTTAGACTTCTTTACCTCGCGTTTATCAGTTAGCCAAATAGTAGCCTACGGAGAAAATAACAGTATCGTCTATCAAACACCCAAAACAAAAAAGAGTAAGCGCACTATCACGCTTGACCCTATTACCGTGTCTATTCTGAAAAAGTGGGAAAAGACTAGACATTTTTTAAACTTCCCCCAGCGCGTGAAACCTACTGACCTAGTTTTTCCAGCAGAAACAGGCAACGCCCATAGTTTTGATTATATAAATTATAATCTGCGTTGTATTCTGAAAAAATATGACTTGCCTTATATAACGCCCCACGGTTTCCGCCATACTCATTGTAGCTTATTATTTGAAGCAGGGGCAACGATTAAAGAAGTCCAGGAACGACTAGGGCACGAAGATATAAAAACGACTATGAATATTTACGCGCATGTTACGGAAAATACAAAAGAAAAAACGGCTGAAAAGTTTGCCCAATTTTTGGGAATGTAACGCCCAGCCGTTACCATTTCAAAAAGAAAACCACTCCCAAGGCTCGGGAATGGCTTAAAATCAACGTTTCTAACGGTTTTATAACGCTGATTATTTGAGACCGTATTTTTTGTTGAAGCGATCCACACGTCCATCTGCTTGAGTGAACTTTTGACGTCCAGTATAGAATGGGTGTGAGTCTGATGAAATTTCCACACGGATCAATGGGTAAGTTTCACCTTCGAATTCAACTGTTTCGTTAGATTTCTTAGTTGAACCGCTAAGGAACTTGTAGCCAGTAGTTGTGTCCATGAAGACAACAGTGCGATATTCTGGATGGATATCTTTTTTCATTTTAAAATTCCTTTCTGCCATGGACTCTTTCCGAGCCATAGATTATAACCATTTAAGTTTACCAAAAGTTTGTTCTTATGGCAAGTCTTTTTACCTATTTTTTTAATATTTTTTCAAGTTATAGTACGGAAGCACCTGAAGCAAGGTCAGAAGTTACTCTGGCGCCAAATCCCCCTCTTGAAGGACTGCCCAAGCTATCAGAAATCCTTTCTTTACCAGCAAGAACTTTCTCAGAAAGCCCTGAGGTCACTAGAATCCTGCCATCCAGCCCAATCAGAACCGCCTCGATACCATCAGTTTCTTCTACCATCTTATAAATCCGAGTTATTTCCTGACCAAACAGTCGAGTCGTCCAAATCTCACCATCAACAGATTGTTTGGACACAATGGTCAAACTAGCCAGTTGCGACTCGACTGGATATCCGGTCTCGGAACTCAAAATATGATGATAGGTCTTTCCATTCACGGTAAGGGTTCTTTCGTAAATACCAGAGGTGACTACCGATTCTTCTCCTATTTTGAGGACGAGGGCATTTTCACCACGTGGTTTCTGAGGATCCTGTATACCAATTCGCCAATAGCCATCGGCATTGTGAGGAGCTTGACCAAAGGTCAGGACGTTGCCACCCAGGTTAATCAGTCCAGCTGTCACACCTATTCTTTTAAGGAAGTCGACCATCTTATCTGCCACATACCCTTTTGCCAGAGCACCCAAGTCGATCGCCATGCCTTCTTTTTTCAAATAGACTGTCTGCTCCTCATCATCTAATTCAATGTCCCTTGGATTGATGAGTTGGAGTTTTTCACTGATCATTTCTTGAGTTGGAAGTTTGGCATCGCTAAACCCAATCCGCCAGCTTTGTACAAGAGGGCCAATGGTAATATTCAAAAAAGATCCCTGAGCCAGACTGTGTTCCTTGCCCAATTTGATCAATTCATACAGGTCCTCTGCAACAGGAACCGCCTGAACACCCGCATTGATATTGACCTCCATCAATTCAGAGGTCAAGTCATTGGCAGAAAACCGATCCTTGTAGAGATAGAGAAGCTCTTCTACCTGATCCAAAATTGGTTCTGCCTGTGGATGCCAGATTTTTGTTTCAATGACAGTGCCCATTAAACGAAGGGAGCGACTACTTGCTTGCATTCCTCACTACCTCTTGGATTTCTTGGTATATTTGCTCATTTTCGGAGAGTGAATAAGAGTTAGCACCACTTGCTAGTGGGTGGCCACCGCCATCGTGGCGTTTGGCAATCTCGTTGATTGGAAGATACTTACTGCGTAGTCGTACTCGATAGTTTCCGTCAGTTTGTTCCACAAAAATCCCCCAAGATTGAACGATTCCAATCCGTCCTGGTGCACCTACGATAAAGGAAGTGTCCGCATCGGTCACGCCATATTTTTCGAGAATATCCTGTGTCAAAACGACACGTGCCGCACCATATTCATCCACTTCCAAGTTGTCGTAGACGTAACCTGTCAACTTGGCAATCTTGAAATCAATGGTGTCCATCTGACGAGACATCCTTGCAAAGTCAAAATCTTCTTGGCGGAGACGAGCGACAATCTCAAAGGTGCGCGAGCTGGTTGCTGGATAGAGAAAGCGGCCTGTATCGCCCACAATTCCTGCATAGAGTAGACGAGCAATCTCTCCATCTAGTTCCAGTTGGCTCTGGATGGCCAGTTCCGCAATCATTTCACTGCATGAACTGGCTTCCGTATTGACCCAGAGCAGGTCGCCATAAGGCTCTTCGTTGGGGTGATGATCGATTTTAATCAAGAAATCTCCTTGAACATAGCGGTCGTCATCCACACGCGCCGTATTGGCAGTGTCTGTCACGATAACCAAGGCTCCTTGATAGTCTTGGTCTGCAACTACGTCCATTCCTGCCATCCAAGCAAGATTTGGTTCCTCAAAACCGGTTACCTTGATGGTTTTTTCAGGAAAATTCTTCTGCAAGAGTTTCTGCAAGCCAACTTGACTACCAATGGCATCCGAATCTGGTCGTTTATGTCGGTGAATAATAATCGTGTCGTATTCGTGAATTTTTTCAATAATTTTACTGTAAATTGTCATAGCAACTCCTTTTCATCATTTTAGCATAAACTTCCCCTTTTGAAAATGATGGGAGTGTGGTATAATGGAATTACTATGTAATTTGGAGGAAATTATGGCACTAGCAAAAATAGTTTACGCTAGTATGACTGGTAACACAGAAGAAATTGCTGACATCGTCGCCAGTAAGCTAGAAGAGTTAGGCTTGGAAGTACAGGTTCACGAATGTACGACTATTGAAACAGAAGAAATCTTGGATGCGGACCTCATCGTGGTAGCCAGCTACACCTATTCTTACGGTGGAGACGGTGAGCTTCCAGATGAAATTGTTGATTTCTATGCTGACCTAGCTGATTTAGATTTGACCGGTAAGGTCTACGGTGTTTGTGGTTCTGGCGATACCTTCTATGATGACTTCTGTAGTGCAGTAGATGACTTTGATGTCATGTTGGGGTCACGTGGTGCAACTAAGGGTGCCGAAAATGTTAAGGTAGACCTTGCCGCTGAAGATGAGGATATTGTTAACCTTGAGCAATTCGCAACAGACCTTGTTGCTAAACTAGATACAATGAATTAACTGACAAACAGACTGGCTTAGCAATAGGTCTAGTCTGTTTCTTTTAGCCTTTTATTAAGATTGTACACCTATTGTTTGCAATCTTTATTTTTTTGATATATAATTAACTGGTTAAGTTTTTTAAAAAAAGGAGAATTTTATGGCTAAAAAATCAAAAATGGCACGCTATCAGAGGCAATTGGAATTAATCGAACGTTATGCAGATTTGCGAAAAAGTCTCAAAGAAAAAGGTGACTATCAAGCACTTCGAAAATTGCCTCGCGACTCAAATCCAAATCGACTGAAATACCGCGACAGGACCGATGGCCGTCCGCATGCTTATATGCGAAAATTCGGTGTGAGTCGGATTACCTTCCGTGAATTAGCCCATCTTGGTCAACTTCCTGGGGTAAAAAAAGCAAGTTGGTAACTTCCTCAAACAAGGCTAGTATTCTGCCTTGTTTTTTGCTATACTAAAAAACAACTGAAACAATATACGGAGGTCTATAAGATGAATTTGGATTGCATCCGCGAACAGATCAACACGATTGATAGCCAATTGGTTGAACTACTTGAAAAACGAATGGAGTTGGTCGACCAAGTCACAGCCTACAAACGAGCAACAGGTAAGCCTGTTTTGGATACCAGCCGAGAAAATGCTGTCCTTGAAAGAGTTGGAAAATTAGTTCAAAAGGATGATTACCGCTCTGCCATTCAAGCAACCTTTAGTGATATGATGGCCCAATCAAGAGCCTATCAATCTTCCAAGCTAGCGAATCATGAGGAATAAGATGAAACAAGCCATCCAACTCCTTTTCTTTTCCAGCTTAATTGGAGTCGGTGCAGGAATAATTACCACACTTTTTGGGAAAATTCTACTAGGGGTTAGTGACTTACGATCTGAATATTTTACTTTTCTAATTCCTTTTCTGCCACTTGCAGGGATAATGATTGTTTTCATTTATCAAAAATGGGGGAGGGAAGTCCAAGCAGGCATGGGCTTAGTCTTCAAAGCTGGACAAGGGGAGAATGTGCAAATTTCTCCAGTTCTCATTCCGCTCATCATCTCTACAACTTGGCTCAGTCATCTTTTTGGCGCTTCCGTTGGTCGCGAGGGTGTAGCTGTTCAACTTGGTGCCAGTCTCTCGCATTGGTTACAAAAACATGGTTTCACACACTTGCCCAAAGACATGATAACAAAGATTGGTATGGCCGCAGGTTTTGCTGGGCTATTTCAAACACCATTGGCTGCTAGTTTCTTTGCCATTGAGGTTTTAGTCGTTGGCCAATATTCTTGGACAAGTCTCCCCTATTGTCTAGTCGCTGCTCTCACGGCTTCTACTACTTCCCATTTACTGGGATTGGAGAAATTTTCGCATGCCATCGCGACTACCTCATTCCATTTTACAGATAGTTTTAAATGGATTTTGGTTGCCATCTGCTTTGGAGTTGTCGGTAATTTATTTGCTTGGTTTCTGGCGCAAGCAAAAAGCATTTCAACTCGATGGTTTCCAAATCCTTACATTAAAATAGCTATCATGGGAGTTGGACTGACCGTTCTACTATTTTTCTTCCATCAAGGTCGTTACACTGGTCTAGGAACCAATTTGATTGAGGCTAGTTTAGCTGGGGAACAGGTGTTTGCTTACGATTGGCTACTAAAACTCCTACTAACCTGTCTTTGTTTGGCTGCAGGTTTTCAAGGAGGCGAAGTTACTCCACTCTTTGCGATTGGAGCTAGTTCTGGGGCTGTTTTAGCAGGATTACTAGGTCTACCAACTGAACTTGTTGCAGCCCTTGGGTATTGTGCCGTATTTGGAACAGCCACCAATACCTTACTGGCTCCTCTCTTCATTAGTTATGAAGTATTCGGAGCTAATATCCTGCCCTATGCTATTACTGTACTTGCCATAGCTTATCTTATAAACAGAAAACAGACTATTTATGGACAGCAGTTGAGGAAATTCAATAATGCAAAAAAGCCTATCATTTAGGCTTTTTCGTATACTCTCCATCTCCCCTGCAGGAATCGAACCTGCAACTAATTCTTAGGAGGAATTTGTTATATCCATTTAACTAAGGGAAGTCTGCTTCTCTATTGTACCCCAGAAGAGAGCAGATTGCAAGAGCAAGGTTATGTAAGTTTTTTCAAATTTTTACAAAAAAGCAGAACTTACTCTAAGATGAAACACTATTGTTTTTATGTATTTCTCTCATGATAGTCTCTAAAAGAAGCGATTCTAGAACATACTTCGAAAGTTTGTCACTTTTATGCTTGATTCCTATTCCCCTTCCTTACGTCTCATTGAGACAGCCATTCCGAGTGAGACTAAGCCACCCAAGCTAATAAGAAGTGAGCCTAGGGCTTCTTGACCGGTATTTGGAAGTGTTTGATTTCCTGATGCTTTTTCAGCTTTCTTATTTGAAATAGGAGCCACACTTCCAGATGGTGCCGGTTGCTCGTTTGCTTTCTGATTTGCTACACTATCGCCACCGTCGCTTGCTTTTCCAGGTGTTTTCGTATCGGTAGTTGGCCCAGCAGTATCTCCTTTTTCTTCTGCTTTTGGTTCTTCTACGTACTTCTCTACAAATGCTTTTCTACCTGGAATTGTTGCACTAATGGTTTGACCTGCTTTTTCTAAATCAGTCAAGTACTCCACAAATACTTCTGTATCTGGATTGATAGCACCAATCAGTTTAGCTTCTTTGAAAATTGAGAAGCCATCCCCACCACCAAATAAGAAGTCGTTGATGACAAGTTTATAGGTTTCTGTCGGAACAATCTCTGTTCCATCTTCTTTGAAGGCTTTAACAACCTTGTAAGGATTTTCTTCCGTTGGATTGTCAGCCTTCGTGTAGATATATTTAATTCCAGACATTTGAAGGAAATATTTTTCACCTTCATCATATTGTTGATTTAAGGCTGTATAAATCTGCTCACCTGTCATCTGAACAACTTGCAAGATATTCCCAAATGGTTGCACAGCCTGTGCTGCACCCCAAGTAACTGTTCCATCTTCTTGGACTTTCAAATCTGCCCGAATCCCGCCATCGTTTGTCATTGCAAAGTCAACATCATAACCCGATTTCTTAGCGATAGCTAATTGAGCCGATGTTACTAGATTACCTACAGCACTTTCTTTAAATTCATTCACTTCGCGAGAAATATCTGTCGCTTGACTAGCTGTAGCAATTTTTTGCTCTGTTACTTTTTTAACAATGGTATTTGCCTCATCCACAATTGCCTGAATTTCCGGACTTGGTGTTTTCTGCCCTGGTGCTACTGCAATAATTTTCGCAGTCGGAACAGCTTTAAAGTCGGCAATATCTGTATCATAAATAGCCCTAACATCTGCGTAAGCCTTACCTTGTGAGGTAGCTTGAACAATCAAGGTTTTGCCCGTTGTACCGTTTGTATAGACATGGTTATGACCAGCAAATACAAGGTCAACTGAGTGTTCAGGATAGATTTCATTTAGCTTAGCAATCATATCTGCTGCTTCACCAGCAGCCACACCATCCTTGCTTGTAGCTGGAACGTGAGCCAGTACAACTATCGCATTTACACCTTTTTCAGCTAACTCACGCGCATATTTAGCAATCGTCTCTGCCTCATTCAAAAAAGTGTACTGCTCATAGTTTTTCTTCAAAACAAGATTAGGAATTTCTGTCGTAACTACACCAATAAATCCAATCTTAGCTTCTTTATCATTCACGGGAATAGTCTTAATAGCGTAGGGCTTCCAACCATACGGAATTTCACCCGTTTCTTTGTCAATAACGTTAGCAATAACAATCTCCTGTTTAGCAGCTTCACGAGTATAATTATCTACAATCTCATTAAACTGACCTTTTTTTGGAGCTTCACCAGTCATGATACGGTTATACTCATCAAGTCCCTCATCAAACTCATGGTTCCCCAAAGTCCCGTATTCAACATCCATTTTATTAAAGACTTTTACAGTTGGTTCATCTTGCAAAAGTCCAGAATTCGATGGACTTGCACCAACCATATCCCCAGCTTGAACACGGATAGACTCTGCAGGTGTCTCTGTTTCTGCTGCTGTTTCTTCAAATTCTGCTTGTGAATCATCCATGTAAGCATCAAGTAAGGCGGCAGTTCCTGCATTCCGAACTGTTTCCCCTTCCAATCGCGCTGTCCCCGTCATATCAAGCGCACCATGGAAATCATTAACTCCCATAATTTGGACAGCTAATTCATCTGCCAAAACAGTTTGTGTTGCAATAACGCTAAAACCAGCTACAAGAGCTAGTATACTGCTTTTCAACCGAATATTCTTTTTCATAAGCAAAACAATGCTCCTTCTATTTTTTTCATATTGACATATCTATAATAATCCTTTTTTTACAGCTTTTCAATATTAAATCAGTCATTTATAACAAAAAATTATAAAAATATTCGTTTATTCTTACTTTTACATCGGTTTTCTGAAAATATCTTGTCATTTTTATCTATAATACGAAAATTCCCCTTCTTCCCTTACACAATTCTCTCAAAAATAATCCTGGCAACTAAAAAATCTCTTCCCAAAGGAAGAGAACTGTTCTTATTTAGCTGCTTTATAAAGTTCGTTAACCTTGTCCCAGTTGATTACTTCAAAGAAGGCTTTAATGTAGTTCGGACGGACATTGCGGTAGTTAAGGTAGTAAGCATGTTCCCAAACATCCAATGCCAAAATTGGTTTCAAACCTTGCATGATTGGTGTGTCTTGGTTAGCAGTTGAGATAACTTCCAACTTGCCTTCTTTATTAACAACCAAGAAAGCCCAACCTGAACCGAAACGAGTTGTTGCTGCTGTAGTGAAGACTTCTTTGAATGCATCAAATGAGCCAAAAGTTGCATCAATATCTGCTGCCAATTCTGCTGAAATTTCTGTTTTTTCAGGTGAAAGCAATTCCCAGAAAAGAGCATGGTTCAAATGACCACCACCGTTGTTGATCAAAGCTTGGCGGATGTCTGAAGGAATTTGGTCAACATTTGAAAGAAGAGCTTCAAGGTCTTCGCCAATTTCAGGATGTTTTTCAAGTGCTGCATTAGCATTTGTAACATAAGTCGCATGGTGCTTACCATGGTGAAGGGTCATTGTTTCTGCATCAATATGTGGTTCCAAAGCATCGTATGCGTATGGAAGGTCTGGTAAAATAATTGCCATTTTCGTTTTCTCCTATACTAAGTGATAGTTCTATTCTACTCCAATGTGAGAGCCTTTTCAATTTATTTGTCTGAAACCATGGTTGCCCCTAAATCTAAAATACTCTTTTTACTATGCAGTCGCGATTTTTAATAATGCCAAATCAAATAAATAATCCTTATCAAATTGGCCTGTTTTAATTTGAAAATCTGTATCAATTAGGAGCTTGACGACTTTTTTCAAAAATCCAATGGACAGATGGCGTGAATCACGCAAAGCATACTTTACTTGGTATGGATTTACCTTACGCCCCATAATAGTTGATAACTCAGCTACTATCCGCTGTTCCCCTCGGCCTTGTTCTAGTAGTATTTGCACTTGTAGATAGGTTCGAAATTGGGTTAACATGATGGCAATCAACTTAACCTCTTCCTCCCCTTGCAACCGCAAGTCACGAACTAAGTTGCGAGCCTCGTCTACCTTGGATTGTAGAATTAACTGTGTTAAATCAAAGATATTATCTTGTAGTGTTTTGGGGATAGCCGCATCAATATCTGAAATTTCAATCGTCTCTTTTCCCTTATAAGATTGAAGAAAGGCTAGGTTCTTACTGATTTCTGCAAAATCAAAATTGGACTTTTCTAAAAGATATTGAAAAACCTCTCCTCCCATCTGCAATCCAAGACGCATTATCTCTTTCTGGAAATGATTTTTCAAATCCAGCTCCTTCAGGGGATTGGCTTCTAATACTAGTCCATCTCGTTTGAGGAGCTTGACCAGACGACGCTTACTGTCCAACTTACCCGGTGCTAGAATGACCAAACGTGTTGTTTCGACAGGATTTTCCAAATAGACCTCAAACTGTTTGAGTTCATCATCCGTCAAATGCCGTTTTTTATCTGTCGTTAAATCTGCAAAATAATCAAGAATCACTACTTTTTCATCTGAAAAGAAGGGAAGAGAAACTAAGTCCAAGTCTACCTGATGATAATCAGCCTCCGACATATCAAAATAGGCAAAACCTAAATCTGCCGCATCAAAATCAAGCTTCCTCAGAAGTAAGTCTTTCGCTATTTGGTATTGTCCGATGTCTTCACCGCATAAAATGGTCAGAAGCTCTAATTTCTCTTTTTTTAATTTTTCAATCTGTTCAATTACTGTCATAAAAACCTCAAAATTCCTTTCTCATTGTACCACAAAAAGAGCCTAGACATAAAGTCTGGACTCTTTCATTGAAATTTATATCAGGAAGGTAGGATAATCACTCCAAATGGCCTATTTTCCAAATAGCAGTTCCTTTATTAGCTATTCCACCACCCTTTGAAATTCCACCAAGCATCTTGAAAAGTATCCTTTATCCGATCTCTCCAAGTCTTATTTTCTTCTTCCTCAATAGAACGTTTGAACAAGGCATCTGCGTACTCATCCTCTTGTTCCTTTTGATTCTGTTCAACTCGCTTCTTTTCACTTTTATATACTAATTGACCAAAATACAAATTCCCATCGTCTGCAAATTTTAATGTAACAACATCACCTTCTTCGAGTTTCTTATTCAATTTTACAACATAATCTCCACTGCCGTCCGCACGATGACCACTTACTTCCCATTCTCTCTCATAGCATTGTGGAAAATAATTAACCTCCCCTTCTTTAGGACACTTTGACTTATGCTTAACTGTAGGAACATCTATCTTTTTCCCGTTTATATATGCAGTGACATAACCAAATGAGCCAACATGGACATGAATAGAATCTGAACCCGTTCTAAAAGGAGCTACTTTTACCCCCGGAACATTCTGTTGACCTACTGGTACAAACATCGAAGTCTCCGCCTTCACACTTGATAACGATAGTAAACCGATGACAAAGGTAACTAAAATAAATGATACTTTTCTCAATTTCATTTTGCTTTTCTCCTAGTAGTACAATATATTAACCATAATTAGTATATACCAATTTCATAGAGAAAGCAAGAAAAAACGCTCCTTAAGTAAAAACTAAACTCAAAAACTCAATTCTTATCCAGCACCTTGAAAGGAATGTGGGAATAATCTCTGTGCGTTTTTAAAAATTCCAAGGCTTCTTTTTTTACCTGTACGAGATTGACACCTTGGGCATTGGCCCCATAGACACAGCCACAATAGCACTGGCGATAAATGTCATACTCTTCACACATTTGAACTGAACGCTGATAGCCTCCATTTTTCTTAAAGTCACTCGGAAGATACTGGGTATCGTATAATTTCTGTACCTCAATCCCAACAGCATTGATGGTCTGCGAATTCTTATGTGGACTGATTGTCAAAGCCGAACCAAAATAGTCAAAACCAAGCTCAACTGCCTTCTCCGCAGTCTTATCCAACCGATAATCATAGCAAACCTTACACCGATCTCCCCCCTCTGGCTCATTGGCAAGATGCTGAGTTTTCTTGAAAAATTCCTGAGGGCTATAGTCAGCTTCTAGGTAGCCTACCGACTGTCCAGTTTTCTGATTAAATTCTTTGACAAACTGGGCCGTCACGGCTGCCCGCCGCTGGTACTCCGCCTTTGGATGAATATTGGAATTCGCAAAATAGATGGTTACATCTGCATATTGAGTCAAGTACTCCAATGTATAGGTCGAGCATGGTGCACAACAGACATGCATGAGAATTTTCGGTCGAAGCCCCGCTTCCTGCCACGTGCTCGCCATTTTTTGAAACACTTTATCATAGTTAACCTTTTGATTCGGTGATAGAGTCGATAAAATCTCTTCAACTTTAATCATACAAACCTCCAAATATACATTCATTATACTATATTTGAAGCTTACTGCATAGATAGTAATAACGAGGGAGAGCGCTTGATAAGAATCCCCATTTCCAACTTTAAACAACCTACTCGTGATGAAGAAAACCGATTGCCAGCGGTTCGGAACGTAGACAACCCCCTAAAAATATAAAAAATTGAAGAAGTTTGCGAAAGATAGCAAGTCATTAAACTCTTAGAAACATTGATATTTCGGCGTTTCTGAGAGTTTTTAATTTTCAACATAAAGAAAGACCGTCTGCCGACGGTCCCTATTTCCGACCTAAAACAACCTGTCAGGGTGGGAGACAAACCAGCAACGTACATTGCTGGTTTTCCTATCTCCAACCTAAAAAGGTCCCTCGGACCTTGATATAAAGAAAAACGCCTGCCGGCGTTTCCTATTTCCAACTTAAAACGTGGGATAACCCACGTTTTAACCACCCAGATATGCTTTTTTGACTTCTTCTGAGGCGAGGAGTTCTTTTCCTGTTCCTGATAGGACAACTTTTCCTGTTTCTAGAACATAGCCACGATCTGCAATTGCGAGAGCTTTGTTAGCATTTTGCTCAATCAAGAGGACAGTTGTTCCTTGTTTTTGAATATCTTGGATAATATCAAAAATTTCTTGGATAAAGATCGGAGCCAAGCCCATTGATGGTTCATCAAGGAGCAAGAGCTTTGGTTGGCTCATTAGGGCACGTCCCATGGCCAACATCTGTTGCTCACCACCTGAAAGGGTAGCGGCATCCTGGTTTTTACGCTCTTCCAAACGTGGAAAACGAGCAAAGATTTTTCTCAAGTTTGCTTGGTTTTCCTCACGATTGTTGCGAAGGAAGGCACCCATTTCCAAGTTTTCCATAACAGTCAAGCCTGCAAAAACATGACGACCTTCTGGAACTTGTGATAAACCGTCTGCTACGATTTTACGTGCAGGAACTTTTTGAATCTCATTTCCAAGGAAAGAAATCGTTCCAGCTGATGGACGAACAAGTCCTGAAATAGTACGAAGGATAGAGGTTTTACCAGCACCATTAGCGCCGATAAGTGTTACAACTTCACCTTCATTAACCTCAAAGCTAACATCTTTAACAGCTTCGATAACACCGTAGTTAACGGAAAGATTTTTTACTTCTAACATTGCCATTAAGCTTCACCTCCAAGGTAGGCTTCAATTACACGCTTGTTATTACGAATTTCTTCTGGTGTACCATGGGCAATCAAACGACCGTACTCCAATACGTATATCCGCTCCGTCACTTCCATAACCAAGCTCATATCGTGTTCAATCAAGATGATAGTAATGCCAAATTCTTCTTTGATTTTACGGATAAGTTGGGTCAATTCTGCCGTTTCTTGTGGGTTCATACCAGCCGCTGGTTCATCCAAGAAAAGAATTTTTGGTTCAGTCGCAAGGGCACGAACGATTTCCAAACGTCGTTGTTGACCGTAAGGAAGGTTTTTAGCTAATGTATCTGCATCGCCATCCAAATCGAAGATTTTCAAAAGTTCAATCGCTTTTGTTTTCAACGCTTCTTCATTCTTATAGAATGCTGGAAGACGGAAGAAACTTGCAAATACTTCTGATTTACCATGGTTGCCAAGACCAATCAAAACATTTTCCAAAACGGTCATATTTTTGAACAAACGAATGTTCTGGAAAGTACGACCAAGACCAAGCGAAGCAATTTTTGATGGTGCTTTACCGTTCAAAATAGTCCCTGCAAGAGAAATTGTCCCCTCGCTTGGCTCATAAACACCTGTCAAGAGGTTGAATAAAGTCGTTTTACCAGCACCATTTGGACCGATAAGACCAACCAATTCCCCTTCATGAAGTTCCATGGTCACGTCACCAACGGCAGTTAGGCCACCGAAGTTCTTGGTTAAATCTTTTACTTCAAGTAATGCCATTACTTAACCTCCTTCTTCTTGAGTAGAGCTGCTACGCTGAATTCCTTAGTTCCCAAAAGACCTCCAGGACGGAAAATCATCAAGAGAATAAGAGCTAATGAATAGATAATCATTGAAATATCAGAGTAACTCTTGAGGAATACGTTCAAAATACCAAGTACAATGGCTGCTACAAAGGTACCTGTGATAGAGCCCAAACCACCCAATACAATGATAATCAAAACGTTAACGGAGGTCATAAAGGCAAAGTCTTTCGGAACAATTGTCCCAACGTATCCTGCATGGAGACCACCTGCAATGGCTGCCGTCATGGCACCAAATACAAAGGCTGAAACTTTAACAAATGTTGGATTGACACCTACAGATTCTGCCGCAATTTCATCCTCACGAACAGAAATTGTAGCACGTCCCATCGGACTGCGCAAAAAGTTAACTGTCACCAAGGTTGTGATGATTACAAAAATATAAACTAAAGGCCAGCTTGTAAAGAGTGGAATAGACATAATACCTGCTGCACCATTCGTTACACTACCACCATTGATAATTAAAATACGAATAATCTCTGCAACACCAAGAGTCGCAATTGCAAGGTAGTCCCCTTTCAAACGAAGGGTTGGAATACCAACTAAAAGAGCCACTGCACCTGAGATTAACATCCCAACAATCAAGGCGATAGCAAATCCACCATAAGTTGGCATCATTTTCCCAAGAATACCTACTGCATAAGCACCAATAGCCATAAAACCAGCATGACCAAGTGAAAATTGACCTGAGAAACCAACAATCAAGTTTAAACCAACTGCCAAGATAATTTGAATACCGATTTGCTGAACAATCTGGATGTAGTAAAAATTCAGAATCCCTGCTGATACAAGACCTTGAATAAGCCCAAAACCAGCCAATAAGATAGCCAACCAAATCGCATTAACTTTTAAATTTTGCTTCATGGTTACACCTTCTCTTTCACATTTTTACCAAGAATACCACTTGGACGCACCAAGAGGATGATGATCAAAACAGTATATACGATCGCATCACGGAAAGTATCGAATTCAATTACATAGGTAAATGTTTCGATGATACCGATAACGAAGCCACCAAGCGCAGCACCTGGAATAATACCGATACCGCCCAATACTGCCGCTACAAAGGCTTTCAAACCTGGGGTCATCCCCATCAAAGGCTCAATCTGGTTGTAGTAGAGACCTAGGAGAACACCCGCAGCACCCGCAAGAGCTGACCCAAGAGCAAAAGTAAAGCTGATTGTACGGTTTACATTGATCCCCATAAGCTGAGCTGCATCGCTATCTACAGAAACCGCACGCATGGCCTTCCCCATTTTTGTACGTTTGACAATTAATTGAAGAGCGACCATCAACGCAAGCGATACACCAAGAATAATCAACTGGATATTGGTAACAGAAACTGGACCAAGGTTAAAAGTCACAGCTTCGATTGCTTGTGGAAAGGCTTTTACGTCTGCTGTAAAGAATTTAATCATAGTGTATTCTAAGAAGAAGGATACACCTATAGCCGTAATCAAAGCTGCTATACGCGTTGAATTACGCAAAGGACGATAGGCTAAAAACTCTATAACGACACCGAGAATAGCCGTCCCTACCATCGCTAGAATGAGAGCAACAAAGAAACGCGTTCCACCATCTGCAATAAAAGTTAAATTATTTAATAGGAAGTACCCCATAAAAGCACCCATCATATACAAATCGCCATGGGCGAAGTTAATGAGTTTGATAATTCCGTACACCATGGTATAACCAAGGGCCAAAAGGGCATAAACAGAACCAAGAATCAAACCATTGACAAGTTGTTGAAGCATAGGTTCACCAATCTTTCTAAATATTTTTCGAGCTCAATAGCATTGTTACATTATACAAAATTTTCTGAAAATAAGCAAGTTAGATGGAGAGTTTAATCATTAAAATTACCGAAAATTTAACCAAATTTTAAAGCAACATGTATACTATTCTATACATTCTGGCAAGTGAAAGAGGCTGAGCAAAAACTAGCCAGTAAATAAAAAACACAGATAGATTCAAGCTGATTTTGATGAAATCCAGCCGAACTATTTGTGTTTTTCCTTTTGTTTCTATTATCATGGGCTAATTTCTTCGCCAATTTCGTGAGATTCATGCTCATTAGGAGGAATCCTATCTCAGTTTCAACCACTTTTTGACCTCTGACATGCACTCTGCGCACGCCAAAAACACCCTTCATCCTACCAAATACAGGTTCGACATCCACCTTGCGTTTGGCATAAATGCGGGCTCCCTCTTTACTTGTCAATTTGTCTTTGACTAAGTTCTTGAAATAGT
>NZ_JAOTGL010000024.1:0-27200 GCF_044427045.1 Streptococcus sp. 2022WUSS135 | reverse complement strand
TATTGATACTCTATGGCAAACATTGCTTTCTGCTCCAGAAGGGTGTTATTTGGTATAGTTCTAAGATTGTGATAAATAACTATTGATTCGTTTTTCTTGTAAATACCCTGTTTCTGATATGTATCATCTAATAAAAACGCCTGCTTACGAAATTATTCTATCTTAGAGTAATTTCGTAAACAAGCGTCCAATCAACATGATGAGTGTTACCGCTGAGACAAGCTCAGCGGTAGACCAGAGCTAGACTAAGAATCAGAATAGGATTCCATCATCATAACACTCAACAAAATTGATGATCTTATACAAGTTCGATAATTGCCATTGGTGCAGCATCACCACGACGTGGTTCAGTTTTGAGGATACGAGTATATCCACCATTACGTTCTGCATAACGAGGTGCAATTTCAGAGAACAATTTTTGAAGTGCTGTAGTAGCAGTGTACTTATCAGTTGCTTCATCATAGTTTTCAGATGCAATTTCGTTACGAACAAATGCTGCTGCTTGACGACGTGCGTGCAAATCACCACGTTTACCAAGTGTGATCATTTTTTCAACTGTTTTACGGATTTCTTTAGCACGAGCTTCAGTTGTAACGATTGATTCGTTGATCAAAAGGTCAGTTGTCAAATCGCGCAACATTGCTTTACGTTGTGAGCTAGTGCGTCCTAGTTTACGGTATGCCATGATTTCCTCCTATATTATTTATCTTTTTTCAATCCTAGACCAAGATCAGCCAATTTAACTTTAACTTCTTCAAGACTCTTGCGACCAAGATTGCGCACTTTCATCATTTCTGGCTCAGTTTTCTCTGTCAAGTCGAATACAGTGTTAATGCCTGCACGTTTCAGACAGTTATATGAGCGAACAGATAGATCCAATTCTTCAATCGTACGATCAAGCATACGATCATCTGAAGCCACTTCAGCTTCTTTCATCACTTCTGCAGATTTTGCAACTTCAGTCAAGTCAGTGAAGAGACCTAAGTGCTCCATCAAAATACGTGCAGAAAGACCTAAAGCATCTTCTGGAATAATGGTGCCATTTGTGTTGATTTCAAGTGTTAATTTGTCAAAACCATCGTTGCTACCAACACGAGCTGGTTCAACTTGATAATTGACTTTCTTCACTGGCGTATAGATAGAATCTACAGCAAGTGTTCCCACTGGTGCATCATCTTTCTTATTACCCTCAGCTGGTACATAACCACGACCTGAATTGACAGTCAAAACAGCTTTAAAAGTGGCACCATCAGCAATGGTAAAGAGATAATGGTCAGGGTTTACAATTTCAATGTCACTATCTGTAAGAATGTCTCCTGCTGTTACTTCAGCTGGACCTACTACATCAAGTTCAATTTTCTTTTCGTCTTCGACATAAGATTTTACAGCAATGCCTTTGATGTTAAGAATAATTTGCATAACATCTTCACGAACACCTGGAACTGTGTCGAATTCGTGGAGTACACCATCAATTTTAATTGATGTTACTGCAGCACCTGGAAGTGAGGCAAGAAGTACACGACGAAGAGAGTTACCAAGAGTTGTACCGTAACCACGTTCTAATGGTTCGATCACAAATCTGCCGTAATCTTTATTTTCATCAATTTTTGTTATTGTTGGTTTTTCAAACTCAATCATTTCTTACTCCCTCTTAAACGAAAAGCTGTGTATGGAATGTATGATTATACACGGCGACGTTTTGGAGGACGAGCACCATTGTGTGGTACAGGAGTCACATCACGAATTGCTGTTACTTCAAGACCAGCGGCAGCAAGAGCGCGGATAGCAGACTCACGACCTGAACCTGGGCCTTTAACGGTAACTTCAACTGTTTTAAGACCGTGTTCTTGTGCAGATTTAGCAGCTGCTTCTGAAGCCATTTGGGCTGCGAATGGTGTAGATTTACGAGAACCTTTGAAACCAAGAGCACCAGCTGATGACCAAGCAATAGCGTTACCATGCACATCAGTAATCATAACAATAGTGTTATTAAATGTAGCGTGAATATGAGCAATACCAGATTCGATATTCTTTTTCACACGACGTTTACGTGTTGGTTTAGCCAATTTTTCTACCTCCTATATTATTTTTTCTTACCTGCAATCGCAACAGCTTTACCTTTACGAGTGCGGGCATTGTTTTTAGTGTTTTGTCCACGGACAGGAAGTCCACGACGGTGACGGATACCACGGTATGAACCGATTTCCATCAAACGTTTGATGTTCAAGTTAACTTCACGACGGAGGTCACCTTCAACTTTGATTGCATCAACTTCACGACGAATAGCATCTTCTTGATCTGATGTCAAATCTTTCACGCGTACATCTTCTGAAATACCTGCAGCTGCAAGAATTTTTTTAGATGTTGCAAGACCGATACCATAAACATAAGTCAATGAAATAACTACACGTTTGTCATTTGGAATGTCAACTCCAGCAATACGAGCCATGTTTTCTCCTTTCTATTTCTTAACCTTGACGTTGCTTGTGTTTAGGGTTTGCTGGGCAAATCACCATAACACGACCATTACGACGAATAACTTTGCAGTATTCGCAAATTGGTTTGACCGATGGTCTTACTTTCATGTTTAATCCCTCCAAGTATTTCGACTATTTAAAGCGGTATGTGATACGTCCACGTGTCAAGTCGTATGGACTAAGCTCAACAGTTACGCGGTCACCGACCAAAATACGAATGTAGTTTTTACGGATTTTACCTGAAACAGTTGCAAGGACTTGGTGTCCGTTCTCCAACTCAACAGTAAACATAGCATTTGGCATTGTATCGACTACTTTGCCTTCAATTTCAATCACATCTTCTTTTGCCATGCAAAAGTAACCCCTCTCTAAATATCGATTTGATGTCCTCTGAACACAGAGGTAACAATTATAAGTCAGACTAGGCTATTTTATCATCTTTGTATAAAAAATGCAAGCCAAATCTATTAGTTTATTGCAATTTTGATAGTACTGTATCAATTGCTTGGAAAACAAGGTCAATGTCTTGGTCACCTTCAATATCATGGACCAGCCCTTTTGCACGATAATGATCAATGATTGGCTGTCCTTGTGCGATATTGACCTCTAAACGACGTTTGACAGATTCTGGCTTGTCATCTTCACGTTGATAGAAGTCTTCCTCTTTGTAGTCTCCAACAGGTGGATTGAATACTTTGTGGAAAGTCTCTCCGGTTTCTTTATGAATAATACGACCGCTGAGACGCTCTACCAATTTTGAAGGATCAATCTCAATATTGATAACACCTTGCAACTCAATTCCTAAGTCAGCCAAATTTTCATCCAAGGCATGGGCTTGTTCAATCGTACGAGGATAGCCATCTAGCAAAAAGCCTTTTTCCTTGATGTCATCCCGAACCAAACGTTCTTTGACAATGCCATTAGTAACTTCATCGGGAACGAGGTCCCCCTTATCAATGTACGACTTGGCAAGAATACCCATTTCAGTCTGATTGGCCATTGCTGCACGGAACATATCTCCTGTTGAAATATGAGCAACATTGAATTTCTCAACAATCTTGGCCGCTTGTGTCCCTTTACCAGCACCTGGTAAACCCATAATTAAAAGATTCATGACAAACTCCTTATTTTGTTTTCACATAAATTTGCCATTATTGACAAACTTATCTAAAAACAAAATAGAAGGTTGACCTAGTCAACCTATATTCTATTCTGTAATTTCTAAGAAACCTACATATTTTCTCTTAAGAAGGTAGCCTTCTAATTGCTTGATGCCTTCGATACTTGTAGAGATTACGATAATCAAACTTGTACCAAGGAACGCAATGCTTGAAGAAAGCCCTAAGAGATTTTGCGCAAGGATGGGCAACAAAGCTACAAAACTCAAGAAGAGTGCTCCGATTACTGCCAATCTTGTCAATAATTTTGACAAAAACTGTTCAGTGCCATTACCAGGACGAACTCCATGGATATAGGCTGCACTTTTCTGAAGGCTTTCTGCAGTCTTCTCAGGATTTACTTGAACAAAGGTGTAGAAGAATGTAAAGGCAATAATTAAACCTGCATATACAATCATACCTTTAGCAGTTGAATAATCAAAGTATTCCTGAACCGTCAATAACCACCCGGCACTCTTATTTTGACTTGCGAAATATTGAATCAAAGAAGTTGGAACTGCAGTGATTGAGCCTGCAAAGATTACGGGAATAACTCCTGCTGGATTCAATTTCAGCGGTAAATATGAGCTAGAAGGTGCTCCTTGTGCACGTTTTGTATATTGAATTGGTAATTTATATTCTGCTTGTTGTACAAAAGTTGTAAAATACACAACAAAGAATATTAATACGGCGAGTGCAGCAACAAAGATTGCTGACTCCCCCAAACGACTTGATTCAATATTAACAAAGCGATCAATGTAAATCTCGTGAAAAGTCCCTGGTAGTGATGAAATGATACCCGCGAAGATAATCATTGATGTACCATTACCATAGCCCTTTTCAGAAATTTGTTCCCCCAGCCAGGTTACAATAATCGAACCTGTTGTCAAAATTGATCCAATCAACAAATATGTTTGCCAATTTAATGGCATATTGGTCAATTTTGCGCCGGACAAAGCATTAAAGCCTGCTGTAATACCAATCGATTGAACAAATGCCAGTACCAAAGAAATGTAGCGTGTTGCTTGATTTAGTTTACGACGACCAACTTCACCTTGCTTACCCCATTCAACAAATTTAGGTAAAATATCCATTTGCAAAAGTTGAACAATGATGGAAGCTGTAATATAAGGACTAACCCCTAGTGCGAAAACTGAGAAATTACGCATAGCATTTCCTGAAACCAAGCTCAACATGTTCAAGAACGGAAGGTTTGACAAGGCCTCAAGACTCTTTGCGTTTACTCCTGGTACTGTAATGTGGGTTCCTACGCGGAAGACAAAAAGGATAAAGATAGTAAATAGAATTTTACTACGTACCAATTTTACCTTTAAGGCATCTTTTAAAAGTTTAAAAAACATAGGCTGCCACCTCTTAGATGACTTCTACTGAGCCACCTTTAGAAGTGATTGCTTCTTCAGCTGATTTAGAGAATTTAGCAGCTTTAACTGTCAATTTCTTCGTCAATTCACCGTTACCAAGAATTTTAATTCCTGATTTTTCAGCTTTAACGATTCCAGCTTCGATAAGCACAACTGGTGTTACTTCTGCACCATCTTCAAAAGCGTTCAATTGATCAAGGTTAACGATTGCGTACTCTTTAGCGTTGATATTTGTAAATCCACGTTTTGGAAGACGACGGAACAATGGAGTTTGTCCACCTTCAAAACCTGGGCGAACACCGCCACCGCTACGAGCTTTTTGACCTTTTTGACCACGGCCAGATGTTTTACCGTTACCTGATGATGTACCACGACCTACACGGTTGCGGACTTTACGAGAACCTGTAGCAGGTTGTAATTCATGAAGTTTCATTATTATTTCTCCTCTTTTATATGCTAGCGCCTGTGAAGTACAAGAGTCTTCCTCCACAAACTCGCTGTATGTAAATATGTAAAATGGACTAGAAGTCGCAAAGATTTCTCTATGCGACTTAGTCTATTTGTTAGATTATTTAACTTCTTCTACAGTTACCAAATGAGAGATAGCGTTAACCATTCCAAGAATAGCTGGGTTATCTTCTTTAACAACTGAAGAGTTCAATTTACCAAGTCCAAGTGCAACAACTGTTTTACGTTGTTCTGGTTTGCGACCGATTGGAGACTTAGTCAAAGTGATTTTAATTTGAGCCATGAGTATCTCCTTTCTTATGCTAAATCAGAAACTGAGATGCCACGAAGTGCAGCCACTTCTTCAGCACGTTTCAATTGTTTCAAACCTTCAACTGTTGCGCGAACGATGTTGATTGGTGTGTTTGAACCAAGTGACTTAGAAGTCACATCTGCGATACCTGCTAATTCGATTACGGCACGAGTTGCACCACCGGCAGCAACCCCAGAACCTTCTGAAGCAGGTTTCAACAATACACGAGCGCCACCAAATTCTGAGCGAACTTCGTGAGGGATTGTTGTACCAACCATTGGTACTTCAATCATGTTTTTCTTAGCAGATTCAACTGCTTTACGGATAGCTTCTGGTACTTCTTGAGCTTTACCAGTACCGAAACCTACGCGACCGTTACGGTCACCAACAACCACAAGAGCTGCAAAACGAAGACGACGTCCACCTTTAACAACTTTTGTAACACGGTTGATGGCTACTACGCGTTCTTCAATTTCAACTGCGTTATCTTTGAATGCCATTTCTTAGTGTCCTCCCTATTAGAATTTCAATCCGTTTTCACGAGCTGATTCAGCCAAAGCTTTCACACGTCCGTGATAGAGATATCCACCGCGGTCAAAGACCACTTCAGAAATACCTTTAGCTACCGCGCGTTCAGCAACGAGTTTCCCTACAACAACAGCTTGTTCTGTCTTAGTACCTTTTGAAACTTCTTTATCAAGAGTAGAAGCGCTTGCGAGCGTTACACCCGCTACGTCATCAATCACTTGAGCGTAGATGCCTGTATTAGAACGGAAAATGTTCAAACGTGGGCGAGCAGCAGTTCCAGAGATTTTACCGCGAACGCGACGGTGGCGTTTTTGGCGGATTTTGTTTTTATCTGGTTTTGAAATCACAATATTCACCTCTTAATGTATGATTCTGTTTCTTACGAAACAATTTGAGAAATAGTCAGCCAGGTGGCTAAGCCACCTCAGCAAGCTATTATTTACCTGTTTTACCTTCTTTACGGCGAACGAATTCACCAACGTAGCGGATACCTTTACCTTTGTATGGCTCAGGAGCGCGAAGGCTACGGATGTAAGCTGCTGTTTGACCAACAACTTCTTTGTTGATACCAGACACGACGATTTGTGTTGGTGTTGGAACTTCAAATGTAATACCTTCTGGTGCAACCACTTCATCTGGATGTGATTTACCAACAGCAAGTGTCAATTTGTTACCAGCCAATTGAGCACGGTAACCGACACCACGCATTTCAAGTTCTTTTTTGAAGCCTTCAGAAACACCAACAACCATGTTGTTGAGGTTAGCACGGCTAGTACCGTGAATAGTCTTCATTTCTTTTGAATCGTTTGGACGGTGAAGAGTTACTTCTGCACCTTCCACACGGATTTCAATAGCAGTTGGGAATTCACGAGTCAATTCCCCTTTAGGTCCTTTTACAGTTACCACGCCGTTGTTTTGAGCAAGCTCAACACCAGCAGGCAATGTAATTACTTTATTACCAATACGTGACATATTTTTTAATTCTCCTGTTAAATTATCAAGCCGTCTAGCGACTAGTTTTCACGGGGGCTCATGATACAGAGGGCGTTAAGAAGTCAAAGTAAAAATAGGAATCTTGACGCAGAAGCCTAAGCTTCGAGGAAGGATTGTCTTTTTTACACAGACTTTAGCCCGTGTTCGAATGAGCAGGTTTTATGATCGCATTTGAGAAGCAATCATGCTTTTAGGTTTCAATTTCTAAATGTGCCCAGACCGAGCGACGCAGACTATACTCGAGTATGCCAAGACGCTCTAACACAGGCACATGACGAAATTGGAAGCTAAAAGATTACCAAACGTATGCGATAACCTCACCACCAACGTTCTTTTGACGAGCTTGTTTGTCAGTCAAAAGACCTTCTGATGTTGAGATGATTGCGATACCAAGTCCGTTAAGAACTTTTGGAATATCTTCACGTTTTGAGTAAACACGAAGACCTGGTTTTGAAACGCGTTTCAAGTTAGTGATAACTTTTTCACCGTTTGGTCCGTATTTCAAGAATACGCGGATGATACCTTGTTTGTCATCTTCGATGAATTCAACGTTTTTCACAAAACCTTCGTTTTTAAGGATTGTAGCAATCCCTTTTTTGATGTTTGATGCAGGAACTTCAAGCACTTCGTGTTTTGCTTGGTTAGCGTTACGAATACGTGTCAAAAAATCTGCAATTGGGTCAGTCATAACCATTTGTTGTTTCTCCTCTCACTAGCAGTTTGATCTAGTCACTTGCTAGTTAATGTGTGCCTGATAGGCAATGCAAAGTTTGAATTTGCTAGTATAATGCTATTGCATCCTAACATTTGAACTCGGGCTACGGTCTGTGTGAAAAAGATAACTCTATCTAGAACGCAAGCGTTCTTCGCTAGAGTTCCTATTTTCACTTTGTCCGTCACGCCCTTAGTATCATGTTTTAATTGAGTTCGAGCTACAACCTTAGCAAAGATGATAGATTTTCCTAGAAGTGAACTTCGTCGTCAAATCTCCTATCTTTGCGTTGGTTGCTAAACGCTCGCACATCTTATCTTACCAAGAAGCTTTTGTTACGCCAGGAATTTGTCCAAGGTAAGCCAAGTCGCGGAAGCATACACGGCACAATTTGAATTTGCGGTAAACTGAGTGTGGACGTCCACATTTTTCACAGCGTGTGTAAGCTTGTGTAGAGAACTTAGCTGGGCGTTTGTTCTTAGCGATCATTGATTTTTTAGCCATTTATTCTCTCCCTCTTATTTTGCAAACGGCATACCAAGGCCAGTAAGCAATGCACGTGATTCTTCGTCAGTGTTAGCAGTTGTAACGATAACGATATCCATACCGCGAGTCTTATCAACATCGTCGAAGTTGATTTCTGGGAAGATCAATTGCTCTTTCACACCAAGTGTGTAGTTACCACGTCCGTCAAATGACTTAGTTGGTACACCGTGGAAGTCACGTACACGTGGAAGTGAAACTGTAACCAATTTGTCCAAGAACTCATACATACGTTCGCCACGAAGAGTTACTTTCGCACCGATCGCAACACCCTCACGAAGACGGAAGCCGGCGATTGATTTCTTAGCTTTAGTGATAAGTGGTTTTTGACCTGAGATCAAAGCCAATTCTTGAGCAGCTTTCTCAAGGTTTTTAGCGTTAGAAACAGCGTCACCAACACCCATGTTCAAAACGATCTTATCAACTTTTGGCACAGCCATAACTGAAGAATAGTTAAATTGTTCAGTCAAAGCAGGAACTACTTCATTAAGATATTTTTCTTTTAAACGATTTGCCATTATACTTCTCCTTTCCTTCGTGATTAATCAAGCACTTCGCCTGATTTTTTGTTGTAGCGAACTTTTTTGCCGTCTACAAACTTGTAACCAACGCGTCCTGCAACACCATTTTTGTCAAGAACTTGAACGTTTGACACATGGATTGGAGCTTCTTTCTCAACGATAGCGCCTTGAGGGTTTTCGCTGTTTGGTTTTTGGTGTTTCTTAACGATGTTAACACCTTCAACAATAACTTTGTTTACTTTTGGAAGTGCTGTTACGACAACTGCTTCAACGCCTTTGTCTTTACCAGCGATTACGCGAACTTTATCGCCTTTTTTTACAAACATTTGATTTCTCCTATGATTTCTTACGCCCTAATGGGCACCCTGGTTAGTAATTTAACCAGGGGACTTAGTTTGTTTTCTAGTTTACTAAATCCGCCACAGACTTCGTTAGTTTGTTTTGATGTACCCAAGTACTATCTACAACAAACTGCCTAGTCTGTAACAAATTTCCTAAAACTATTTGATTAAAGTACTTCTGGTGCCAATGAAACGATTTTCATGAAACCGCCATCACGCAATTCGCGTGCCACTGGGCCAAAGATACGAGTTCCGCGAGGGTTTTTGTCTTCACGGATGATAACTGCAGCATTTTCATCGAATTTGATGTATGAACCATCAGCACGACGAGCACCTGTCTTAGTACGAACGATAACGGCTTTAACAACGTCACCTTTTTTAACCGCACCACCAGGAGTAGCTTGTTTTACTGAAGCAACGATGATGTCGCCGATGTTCGCGAATTTACGTCCTGAACCACCAAGAACTTTGATTGTCAAGATTTCACGTGCGCCACTGTTGTCAGCAACTTTCAAACGAGTTTCTGTTTGAATCATGTCAATTTTCTCCTTTCAGGTTGATTAAATGATAACTGCCTCTTCCACAACTTCTACAAGACGGAAACGTTTTGTAGCTGAAAGTGGGCGAGTTTCCATGATACGAACGATATCGCCTTCTTTAGCAACATTGTTTTCATCATGAGCTTTGTACTTTTTAGAGTAGTTAATACGTTTACCATAGACTGGGTGGTTACGTTTAGTTTCAACTACAACTGTGATTGTTTTGTCCATTTTGTCAGATACTACGCGTCCAACAAGAACTTTACGATTATTGCGTTCCATTGAAATTCTCCTTTCCCAATCTATTATTTAGTTTCAGATTGCACAGTTTTGATACGTGCAATTTGTTTCTTCACTTCGTTCAAACGAGCAGTTTGCTCAAGTTGACCAGCAGCAGCTTGGAAACGAAGTTCGAAGAGTTCTTTCTTCAATTCGTTTTCTTTCTTAGCAAGTTCTTCTTGAGAAAGGCCACGAAGTTCTTTTACAAAATCTTTAATTTCTTGAAGTTTCATGTCTTCTCCTTATTCTGCTTCACGTTTTACGAATTTAACTTTAACTGGCAATTTGTGACCAGCAAGGCGGAATGCTTCGCGTGCGATTTCTTCAGAAACGCCAGCTACTTCAAACATAACCTTACCGCGTTTAACTGGAGCTACCCAACCTTCAGGAGCACCTTTACCAGAACCCATACGTACACCGATAGCTTTAGCAGTGTATGATTTGTGTGGGAAGATCTTAATCCAAACTTTACCACCACGTTTCATGTAACGCGTCATAGCGATACGGGCAGCTTCGATTTGGCGGTTTGTAATCCATGAGCTAGTAGTTGCTTGAAGACCGTATTGACCAAAGTCTACTTGTTTTCCACCTTTAGCTTCACCGCGCATTTTTCCACGGAATTCACGACGGTGTTTTACACGTTTAGGTACTAACATTTGTTATTTACCTCCTTTAGTGTTTTTACGAGCTGGAAGAACTTCACCACGGTAGATCCATACTTTAACACCAAGTTTACCGTAAGTTGTCAAAGCTTCTTCCCAAGCGTAGTCGATATCCGCACGAAGTGTATGAAGAGGAACAGTTCCTTCTGAGTAGCCTTCTGCACGGGCAATGTCAGCACCGTTCAAACGGCCAGAAACTTGTGTTTTGATACCTTTTGCACCAGCGCGCATTGCACGTTGGATAGCTTGTTTTTGAGCACGGCGGAATGCCACACGTTGCTCCAATTGACGAGCGATTGACTCACCAACAAGGTGTGCATCCAAATCAGGTTGTTTGATTTCGATGATGTTGATGTGTACTTGTTTACCAGTCAATTTGTTCAATTGAGCACGAAGTGCATCAACGTTGCTACCAGCTTTACCGATAACCATACCTGGCTTAGCAGTGTGGATAGAAACGATTACTTTATTTACAGCACGTTCGATTTCGATTGTTGATGTTGACGCATCAGCCAATTCTTTTTTGATAAAGTTGCGGATTGCAAGATCTTCATGAAGGTAATCCGCGTATTCTTTTTCAGCATACCATTTAGCATCCCAATCACGGATGATGCCAACACGCATACCAATTGGATGTACTTTTTGACCCACGTTTTTACCTCCTTATTTCTCTGCCACAACTACAGTGATGTGAGCTGTGCGTTTGTTGATTGGTGAAGCAGAACCTTTCGCACGTGGACGGAAACGTTTCAACGTTGGTCCTTCGTTTGCGAATGCTTCGCTGACTACCAAGTTAGCTTTTTCCAAACCAAAGTTGTTTTCAGCGTTAGCGATTGCTGAGTTCAAAACTCCCTCGATAATGCCTGCAGCTTTGTTTGGTGTGAATTTCAAGATTGCGATTGCGTCTGCTACGCTTTTGCCACGGATGTTATCCAAGACAAGACGTGATTTACGAGGTGAAACACGTACTGTGCGAGCAGTTGCTTTAGCTGAAGTAATTTCTGCCATTGTGTTTTCCTCCTAAATTATTTACGACGAGTTTTCTTGTCGTCAGCAGCATGACCTTTGTAAGTACGAGTTGGTGCAAATTCACCAAGTTTGTGACCTACCATGTCTTCTTGAATGTATACAGGTACGTGTTTACGTCCATCGTAAACTGCGATTGTATAACCGATGAAACTTGGGAAGATCGTTGAACGACGTGACCAAGTTTTAATTACTTTTTTCTTTTCGTCGTTTGCTTGAGCTTCAACTTTTTTCATCAAATGCTCATCGACGAAAGGTCCTTTTTTAAGACTACGTCCCATTTTAGTGTTTTCTCCTTTAAAATATGTACCACAGCGGCTTGCCCGCATAGCGGGCTACCGAGTTGGCGGATGATATAGAATGCTAAGCAACTAAGAATAGATTATTTTTGGTTGCGACGACGAACGATAAGTTTGTCAGATTTAGCTTTCTTGTTACGAGTTTTCAAACCAAGAGCTGGTTTACCCCATGGTGTAGATGGTGCTTTACGACCAACTGGCGCTTTACCTTCACCACCACCGTGTGGGTGATCGTTAGGGTTCATTACAGAACCGCGAACTGTTGGACGGATACCTTTCCAACGGCTACGACCTGCTTTACCAAGGTTAACAAGGCCATGTTGTTCGTTACCTACAGTACCAACAGTAGCACGGCAAGTACCAAGGATCATACGAACTTCACCTGATTGAAGGCGAACAAGAACGTATTTACCTTCTTGACCAAGAACCTGTGCAGATGCACCAGCAGCACGAACCAACTCACCACCGCGACCTGGTTTCAGCTCGATGTTGTGAACAACAGTACCGACTGGGATGTTTGCAAGTGGAAGTGCGTTACCAACTTTGATATCTGCTTCTGGACCTGAAACGATGCGTTGACCAACTTCAAGACCTTTAGGAGCAATGATGTAAGCTTTAACACCGTCTGTGTAGTGTACAAGAGCGATGTTTGCTGAACGGTTTGGATCGTACTCGATAGTTTTAACGATTGCTTCAACGCCATCTTTGTTACGTTTGAAGTCTACCAAACGGTAGAAACGTTTGTGACCGCCACCTTGGTGACGAACAGTGATGCGACCGTTGTTGTTACGACCAGCTTTGCTCTTCAAAGCAACAAGCAAGCTTTTTTCTGGAGTGCTTGTTGTGATTTCAGCGAAGTCCAAAGAAGTCATGTTACGACGGCCATTTGTCGTTGGTTTATAAACTTTAATACCCACGTTAATTCCTCCTTTGATTATTCAGCGTCAGCTGTAGCGAACAATTCGATCGCTTTTGAATCAGCAGCCAATGTAATGATTGCTTTTTTCACTTTGTTTGTGCGACCTACATAACGACCTACGCGTTTTGTTTTAGGTTTCACGTTAATTGTGTTAACATTTGCAACTTTAACACCCTCGAATGCAGCTTCAACAGCTTGCTTGATCAAGAGTTTGTGCGCACGAGTGTCAACTTCAAATACATACTTGCCTGCTTCGAGTTGGCCCATTGAGCTTTCTGTGATGACAGGTTTTTTGATAACATCATACAAATTCATTATGCAAGAACCTCCTCAATTTTAGAGATAGCTGCTTGAGTTACAAGAAGTTTGTCTGCATTTGCGATGTCAAGTACGCTTGCAGTTGTTGCAGTTGCAACTTTAACTCCTGGGATGTTACGAGCAGAAAGAGCTGCGAATTCGTTGCCTTCTTCAAGAATAACAAGGACTTTAGAATCAATGCTCAATGCTGCAAGCACTTTTGCAAATTCAGCAGTTTTTGGAGCTGTGAATTCAAGTGAGTTAACAGCTACAAATTTATTTTCAGCAACTTTTTCTGAGTAAACAGATTTAAGCGCCAAGCGACGAACTTTTTGTGGAAGTTTGTACGCGTATGAACGTGGAGTTGGTCCGAAGACTACGCCACCGCCACGCCATTGTGGTGAACGGATAGAACCTTGACGAGCACGTCCAGTTCCTTTTTGACGCCATGGTTTGCGTCCGCCACCTGAGACTGCTGAACGGTTTTTAACTGCGTGAGTACCTTGACGAAGGCTAGCACGTTGGCTGATGATCACATCAAATACAACTGCTTGGTTTGGCTCGATACCAAAGATCGCATCGTTAAGAACTACTTCACCAGCTTGTTTACCAGTTTGGTCAAATAATGTTACGTTTGCCATTTCGACTGATTTCCCCTTTCCTTATTATTTACCAGCTTTAACTGCTGACTTGATAGTGATAAGAGATTTCTTAGCACCTGGTACGTTACCTTTGATAAGGATAACATTCTTTTCTGGAACAACTTGTACAACTTCAAGGTTTTGAATTGTTACACGGTTGCCGCCCATGCGACCTGCAAGGTTTTTACCTTTGAATACACGGTTAGGTGCAACAGGACCCATAGAACCTGGACGACGGTGGTAACGAGAACCGTGAGCCATAGGACCACGTGATTGACCATGGCGTTTGATAACACCTTGGAAACCTTTACCTTTAGATGTACCAGTTACATCAACAACATCACCAGCGGCGAAAGTTTCAACTGTAATTTCTTGTCCAACTTCCAAGCCTTCAATGTTTTTGAATTCACGAATGAAGCGCTTAGGAGCTGTGTTAGCTTTAGCTACATGGCCTTTGGCAGGTTTGTTGCTCAACACTTCACGTTTGTCATCAAAACCAACTTGAACTGCTGCATAACCATCAGTTTCAACTGTTTTCACTTGAAGAACAACGTTTGGAGTTGCTTCGATGACAGTAACAGGGATAAATTCACCAGATTCAGTGAAGATTTGAGTCATTCCCACTTTTTTCCCTAAGATTCCTTTTGTCATGAGAAAAATATTCCTTTTCTTATTTTATAGTTAAAAAGTTTTTAACGAGCGTTTTTCATGCTCAAATCAAGATTCTGAGTTTTGCTCGCAACTTGATTACAATTTGATTTCTACGTTTACACCACTTGGAAGATCCAATTTCATCAACGCATCAACTGTTTTTTGAGTTGGGTTAACGATGTCGATCAAACGTTTGTGTGTACGCATTTCGAACTGCTCACGAGAGTCTTTATACTTGTGAGTCGCACGGATGATTGTGTAGAGGCTACGTTCTGTTGGAAGTGGAACTGGACCTGCTACTTGAGCACCTGTACGTGTTGCAGTTTCAACGATTTTTGCAGCTGCTGTATCAAGTGTACGGTGTTCGTACGCTTTCAAGCGGATGCGGATTTTTTTGTTTGCCATCTTTTTCTCCTTTTCGTCTATTTAACATAATAGGCTAGCTCCACAAGAAAACCAACACGTGTTGCGTGGCAATGCAACCGAGCGTGTCGCAACCTCTTGCATCAAAGCTACAGCCGTAATTTTTACGGCACTAGAACATTCTACCAGATTCTACTTGCCATTGCAAGAGTTTTTACTCAAAAATTCAAAAAATCCCAAAACTTTTATTTCAGGATTCTTCATTACTTCTATCCATTATGTCTAATATGACCAAAATATTTTTATCAGCCAGTAGACACCTCTCTAATTCCTCACTCAGCCTCTTATTTCTTTCTGTAGAACTATCTTTCATCTAGCCTCCCTTTTGATTTTCTGGCTCATGATTCATCCCTCGCCTTGCTGTTTCTTAACTCGGGCTAAAACAGTCTCCCCCAGATTACTTCACTCCACCGGACCTCAATTCGCTCTTTGATTTTCAGCTCATAATAAAAAGGCCCACTGAACCTTTTTATTCCTCTTCCATAAAGCTGTTAAAGACTTCTTCAATCATATCCCATTCTGCTGTTGCGTCTTCTGGGATAGGTTGCAAATCGCCTTCCGTGCCATTCTCATTCTCAATGTATGAGTAGGCTTGGATTTCAACTTCTCCGTTCTCATCTTCTTCTGCACTTGCAGGAATCAAGAGAACATAGTTCTTACCAAACTCTTCTTGACCATCAATCGTCAATAAGATTTCAAAAAGTGTTTCGTTACCTTGGTCGTCTACCAAAGTAATCAATTCACGTTCGTCGTGATTGTGGTCGTGTTCATGGTCATGATGATGTGCCATTAGAATCTCCTTTAAAATGTTCTATCTAAATAATTTTGTAAAATCAGCTGAGCTGCTAATTTATCAATAACTTTCTTGCGTTTTCCTCGGCTGATATCCGCTTGCTCAATCAGCATCCGTTCTGCTGCAACAGTTGTTAAACGTTCATCCTGATAATCAACTGGAAGTTTATAACGCTCAGTCAATAAATCACCGTAAGCTTGACTAGCTTCCACACGTGGACCACTAGTATTATTCATATTCTTCGGCAAGCCTACAACAAATTTATCAACCCTGTACTGTTCTACAAGTTCGGTCAAACGCTCCAGACCGAATTCGCCCTTTTCTTCATCGATTGGGATGATTTCCAACCCTTGGGCCGTGAAACCTAACGGATCTGAAATGGCTACACCAACTGTCTTGGAACCGACGTCTAATCCCATTATTCTCATTAGAGGTCAATCCCATTTCCTTTCAAATAGTAGCGCACCAATTCTTCGATAATTTCATCGCGTTCATGCTTACGAATCTGATTGCGGGCATCATTATAGCGAGGAATATAAGCAGGGTCCCCACTTAATACATAGCCAATGATTTGGTTAATCGGATTATAGCCCTTTTCCTCTAGCGAACGATAAACACTAGTCAATGTTTTGCTGATTTCTTGTTTATCTGTATCATCTAGGCGAAAACGAACGGTTTCTTCGGTAAATCCCATACTTACACCTTCTTTCCCTATTTTTTACATTATATCACAAATTTTAATTATTCTCAAAAAATGCGCAAAAAGAACCCCAAAAGAGTCCTTTTGTACATCTTATAGAGCTGCTCTCATACGAGCTTGAGCATTTTCAACATTGCGCACTGCACGTGGCAAGAAAGCGCGTATATCATCTTCTTTATAGCCCACTTGAAGTCGTTTCTCATCAATCAAGATTGGACTCTTCAAAATACGTGGATTAGAGGTAATTAAATCAATGACCTCGTTCACACTCAACTCTTCAATATCAAAGTCCAGACTCTTTGCATAACGGTTTTTTGACGATACGATACTTGCAATACCATTCTCTGTTTTTGTTAAGATATTTAGGATTTCTTCCTTAGTAATGGCTTCCTTCGCAAGATTATGCTCATTATAAGATAATTGGTGAGCATTTAACCAATTTTTCGCTTTCTTACAAGAAGTACAACTAGATACAGTATAAATTTTAATCATGTAGTCACTCCTTTGCTACATTTTATTAAGCACATTATAGACTATTATATCATAAATTCCCTCGGTCTGCAGACCTATTTTTAAAAAAACTTTAAATTTTGGGGTAAAAATTCGGTTTTTATTAGAAAAAAGCCTGGAATTTCCAGACTTTTTCGTGCTTATACTAAACAACTTCGCACACACCTATAACAGATAGGCATCAATAGTTCAATATTAAATCTATTTTGTTAGGAATTAATCTTCTAATTCAATACCGCCATCAAGATCTAGGATAACATCTTGGATCTCTTCCGCAACAACAGGAGCTTCTTCGGTCGCAACCTCTTCAACTCCATCTGCTTCAATTAAACCATAATGAACACGAATCTTGCGGTCAATTT
This sequence comes from Streptococcus sp. 2022WUSS135, assembly GCF_044427045.1. Lineage (NCBI taxonomy): Bacteria > Bacillati > Bacillota > Bacilli > Lactobacillales > Streptococcaceae > Streptococcus > Streptococcus sp. 2022WUSS135. The sequence goes on along the minus strand of NZ_JAOTGL010000024.1, from coordinate 9,685 downwards.
CATCAAAGATTGCCGGATTATCTGCTAAGAATTTCTTAGCATTTTCAGAACCTTGGCCAATTTTTTCTCCATTATATGAATACCAAGCACCTGCTTTTTGGATGATGCCGAGGTTGCTACCAATCTCAATCAATTCACCTGTGCGAGAAATTCCTTCACCGTACATGATTTCAACAACAGCTTCTTTAAATGGTGGCGCCACCTTGTTTTTCACAATCTTCACCTTGGTTTCCTTACCAACGTTTTGATCTTTCTTGTCGCCTGTTCCTTTGATTTGTGTGTTTCCACGAACATCCATACGGACAGATGCATAGAATTTAAGCGCACGTCCACCAGGTGTTGTTTCAGGGTTACCAAACATGACACCGACTTTTTCACGCAACTGGTTAATGAAAATGGCTACTGTTTTTGTTTTGTTGATGGATGCACCGAGTTTGCGCATGGCCTGACTCATCATACGAGCCTGCAAACCAACGTGGCTATCACCAATATCACCGTCAATTTCTGCACGTGGTACAAGGGCTGCAACCGAGTCAACAACAACCAAATCAACAGCACCAGAGTCAATCAACTTACCAGCGATTTCAAGACCCTGCTCTCCTGAGTCTGGCTGTGACAAGAACAACTCATCAATATTGACACCAAGAGCTGCTGCATAGGCTGGATCCAAGGCATGCTCCGCATCGATAAAGGCAGCAATACCGCCATCTTTCTGAGCTTGAGCTACTGCATGAAGGGCAACAGTTGTCTTACCTGAGCTCTCTGGACCGTAAATCTCAATGATACGCCCCTTCGGATAGCCACCCGCTCCAAGCGCAATGTCGATTGACAAGCTACCTGAACTCATGACTTGAACTTTTTGCTCAGCACGCTCACCAAGACGCATGACAGCACCCTTACCAAAATCTTTTTCAATTGATTTTAGGGCATCATCCAGCGCTTTTTTACGCTCATCGCCAAATTTCTTTGTAATATCTTCTAATTTTTTTCCTGGTTTCTTAGCCAATGATTTTCTCCTCTTTTCTTAGTCAAACTATTATAGCAAATATCTGCTATTTCACAAAGTGTTTCGTACAAAATCCCAGGCCTGCAGGCAAGCAAGCTGGCGAAGGTATTGCCACGAATAACCACCTAAATCTATCTCTTTTTGGGAAATACCCGAGGTCGTAGCCAAAGTGAGATATACTTTTGCAAGTACGTTGTCCTCTGTTGATTCCGGTTTGATAAGCACAGACACAGCCAAACCTAAATCAGCTTGCAGCTCCTGCCGAATGCAGTCAGCTTCCTCTGATAGCCTGCCCGATTCTGTCCCTAGCTGACCGATGACTTTCCCTCCGCTAAAATACGGCTGATCAGCCAAAGCCAAACTCAATTCAGCTTGCAAGAGACCACCTGTCCCCTGTTCGACGATGACTATAGTTTGTTTTTTCTCTATCAAACAAGACGCTACCATTTTGACCAAACTATTGTCCTCTCCGTAGGCATAGAAATAGTCTGCCAGTTTGTCATGTTGTAAGATTTCTTCTTCCAACTGATTCAAACGTAGATTTGCTTCTTCTTGGCTGGTCGCTTTGGTGGACAAGCGTAAAGTCACCTCTCCAACCTTAGCATAGGGTGCTAGAGTTGGGTCTGTCTGCTTGTCAATCAAGTCCGCCAAAACAGTTACCAACTGGCTTTCACCAATGCCAAAAAAGCGTAGGACACGCGAATAAAGTTGCTGCTGAGATTGGGACAGTAAAGGCAAGAGACTCTCAGAAAACATGGCCTTGAGCTCACTTGGTGGACCAGGCAAAACAATATAGGTTACACCATCTTGCTCAATCATACCACCAACAGCTAAACCAGCTGGATTCGGTAGCGCCTGACTTCCCTCCACAATCTGTGCCTGACGCTCATTATTTGGTGTACGGACACGACCTGGGCGACTGGCAAAGAAGCGGTCTAATTTTGCCATAGCCAACTCATCAAACACAAGATTTCTACCTAAGAAGGTCGCCAGGGTCTGCTTGGTCAAGTCATCCTCAGTTGGACCAAGTCCTCCACAGAGAATGACCAAGTCGCTCCGCTGACGGGCTACTTCCAGTACAGACAGAAGCCTGTTTTCATTATCTCCAACAGCTGTGTGGAAATAAACATCAATTCCCAGCTCTGCACATTTCTCCGAAAGGAACTGAGCATTGGTATTAACGATTTGGCCTGTCAAAATCTCCGTCCCAACGGCGATTAGTTCTGCTTTCATATTCCTCCTCTGTCTAGGGTGCGATTGCTCGCTCATCTAATTAGTTCGTAATTTCTTTCCAATCTCACAAGTTTCTTCATGTTCATTCAACAGACCTGCTGCCTGCAAATAAGAATAAATACAGACAGGACCTACAAATTTGAAACCTCGTTTTTTCAAATCTTTTGAAATCCGCTCAGACAAGTCATTCTTGGTCGGCACTTCTCGGAAGGACTTGACAGGGTTTTCAATCGGTGTAAAGTTTACCCAAGACCAGAGATAGTGGTCAAAGCTGCCAAATTCCTCCTGCACCTTGGTAAAAGCCTGCGCATTGGCTCTGGTCGCATACAATTTAGCCTTGTGGCGAATGATGTTGGGATTGGCAAGAAGACCGTCTAATTCGCTATCTGTCATGACCGCAACCTTTTGAATATCATAGTTGAAAAAAGCTGAGCGAAAAGCCTGGCGTTTATTGAGAACAATTTCCCAGGAAAGTCCAGCTTGGTAGGATTCCAAGCAAAGCAACTCAAACAAAGACTGTTCATCGTGAAGTGGCTTGCCCCATTCTTCATCATGGTAAGCAATATAGAGTGGATTATTTAGATTAACCCAAGCACAACAGGACATAGAAACTCCTTTTCGTGAATAACTAAAGTGCGAATCAGGATAAGCTGACTGAAACACGACTACGATACTTTGTAAAATTGTCAAACTGAATCATAAATATCACCGAATAACGCAGTTGAATCTGGCAAGAGGCGTCGTTAAAACTCGCCTCTTACCTAGCTGTCATTGCGGAGGTCTCACAACGAAATTTCTAGCAAAATTTCTGTTCGGCCGTCTATTTTGCTTTGTATCGCTTAACGCCTTAGTATCCTATCACTTCATCAACATTTTAAGGGCTGACTTGATGTAGTTTTCTGCGGTGTCGTTGGTGCCGTCGAAGAATTTCTTGATTTTCTTGAGTTCGGCTGGTCGGTAGCCAAGAGCTTCCATGGCTTCCATGGCTTCTTCGAGGGCGATATTTTCACTGGATGGTGCTACTTGTTGAACAGGACCCGCTTCTTCGCTCATGACAAACTTGCCTTCCAGGTCCAAAATCATCTGCTGGGCTGTTTTCTTGCCGATCTTCGGAAACTTGGTCAGATAGGTAATATTTTTTTGCTCAATGGCACGAACAAGCCCATCATTATCATCGACAGCAATAATAGCCAGAGCCGTTGTCGGACCAATACCTGATACTGAAATCAGACTCAGAAAGACGGATTTTTCATTTTCTGTAGCAAATCCGTAGAGCAGATGAGCATCTTCACGAATCACCTGATGAGTATAGACAGTCACTTCTTGCTGGACTTGTCCTGAATAGGCGTAGGGATTCGCAACCTGCAAGATATAGCCTACTCCATGCGTTTCTACCACAATATATTTTGCAGTTATTTTCGTTAAAATTCCTTTGATATAGTCGTACATATACTTCCTTTACTAATGTGTCAACTTTTTCAACTATGTTAATACTTGCCCAATTCACGCAAACTTGTATGATTTTCCTGAATGCGACGGAACATTTTTTCCATGTCCGACTGGCTAAAATGCACTAAGACTGGGCGACCGTGCGGGCAGTTATAGGGATTTTGGCAGTAAGACAGTTGTCTCAATAAATCACGCGCCGAATAATCATCCAAAGCATGGTTGGCCTTGATCGACCGTTTACATGACATCATGATAGCCAGTTCTGCCCGATACTGCTTGATTGACACCTGATCCGTCAAGAGCAACATGTCGCACATCTCATAGATGCCAGACTCAATCTCCTCTTCCTTCATCCAAATAGGATGTTCACGCAGAATAAATTGATTAGCTCCATATTCTTCTAAGTTGACACCAACTTGACGGAGGGCATCCATTTTGTGGACAAGGTTAAGGGCATCATTCTGCGGAAATTCAAAAATATACGGCACCAATAACTGTTGAGCTGAATTGTCAACCTGTCCAATTTTCTCACGATAGTATTCGTATTTGACCCTCTCTTGTGCGGCATGCTGGTCAATGATATAAAGTCCTGTCTTGCCTTGTGCAAATAAATACGTCCCATGCATTTGACCAAAATATTCTAACTCTGGAAATGTCGATGTTTCCTCCCGGTCTAATTTATCTGCCAGTTTTGCCAATTCTTTTGCACTTAGATTAGGATGCTCCTGATCTTCTGATTCCACCGACTGACGTTCTGCAAATTGAACGGATGTAGGTTTATTTTCGACAGGCGACTCAACAATCTCTTGCCTATCCTCTTCGAGAGGTTTGACATCCTCAGCGACCACGTCTGGTTTTAAGAAGAAGTCTTGCTTAATCGTATCATAATAGATTTTTGGCTCTTTGAGTGGTAAGGTGCCTTGCTCTGCTTTTACTTTTGGTCGAGTACTTGACTGAGCTAAATTCTCAAGAGCATCTGGTATCAAGTCCTGCTCTTTAAGCGCTTGACTAATCGCCTCTCGAATCAAGGTCATGAGTTCTTTTTCCTTGGAGATGCGAACTTCCTGCTTGGTCGGATGCACATTGACATCAGCCAAATAAGGATCAATCTCAATAGAAATCACCGCCAGCGGAAAGCGTCCAACCATCAACTTACTACCATAACCTTCCAAAATCGCTCGATTAAGCAAAAAATTCTTGATATAGCGACCATTGATGAAAATGGAAATGTAGTTGCGGTTGGCACGAGTCAACTCTGGCAAGGAAACGTAACCTGAAATCTGAAAATCCAGGTCTTCTGCCTCAATTTCAACCATTTTTTTGGCAGAAGCAATCCCATAAATCCCTGAAATTGCCTGACGAAGTTTCCCTGTCCCTGCAGTTCTAATTAATTCTCGTCCTTCGTTTACTAAGGCAAAAGCTATTTCCGGATGAGCTAGACTCAATCGATTTACAACATCAACAATATGTGATAATTCAGCCTGTTGACTGCGAACGTATTTGAGACGAGCAGGGGTATTGTAAAATAAATCCGAAACAGTAATCTGCGTACCAACTGGACGACTAACGGGCTCCTCTTTCTCGATGACACCACCTTTGGCCTCCAAATGAAGTCCGTGTGTAGAGTCTGCCGTAGCTGTCTCAATAACCATATGACTGACAGAAGCAATGGAAGGAAGAGCTTCTCCACGAAAACCGAGGGTACGAATACGAAACAAATCCGATTGACTTTTTATCTTACTGGTGGCGTGACGGCGGAGGGCAAGCGCTACTTCATCAGGGGCAATCCCCTCACCGTTATCCGTGATTTGAATCATTTTAAGGCCAGCCTCTTCAACACTAATTTCAATCTGACTAGCCCCTGCGTCAATGGAATTTTCCACCAACTCCTTAACCACACTGGCCGGTCGCTCAATGACCTCACCAGCCGCAATCTGGTTGGCTAGTATTTCTGGTAGTTCAATAATATGTGACATCATTTCTCCTACATTTCTTTAATAATTTTTCCCGAATGCTTATTTTTCCATTATACCACATATCTACTTTCCCTCCTTTTCCCAGATAGGCTAAAGAAAAAATGACTGCCTGAGCAATCATTCATTCTTTTGATAAATCGTAAAGTAATCCGTTGTCTGAACAGACTGGTACTGTGATTCTAAATTTGTCTTGATTTCATCTAGAATTGGCAAATTCTTATTGACGACTACAAATTTTGCCTCATTTTTATTGATGTCATACATCAAGCTATTTTTATTGTCGTCAGTATTCAGATAGGGTTCTGCTGTAGTAATCGTTACGGCAGATAAACGTTGACTTGAAAGATAGATGCTTGCGCTATTATCCCAAACATAAATCTTATCTGAATCTTTCGTTTGTTCACCAATGTAATTGGCAACTTGTTCACGGTCTGTTCTCAAATCTCCCTGTATCAAATAAAGATAAGCAGGTTGAGCGATAATACCCAAGCAAATAGCTAACGGAAGAAAGAATTGACGACGTAAATATCCACAACGATCTTCTACATCCTCATCACGCAGGTAAACGACTGACATCGCAAAACCATACGGTAAAAGAAGAATGAGTTGGCTCCATTGAAAGTTAGCATTCCCAATAATAAAGACACATTGAACTAAGAAAGTCAATAATAGGAGAACTTTGATATAGGTATGTCTTCCTTGTTTGAAAGAAAACATCATTTGGATGAAACTTTTAAAGAATCCAGATAAGAGTAAGAATACAGACACAATCGCCAAGGCTAAATATAGATAGGAATGGTGAAAGTCTAACTGTAAGTTATAAAGGAAAGTTTGTTGAATAGCTGTCCCCAGAATCTGCGCCTCAAAAGCATAATAACCTACCGCATATAGAATCAGAAGAAAACCAAAAATGGTCGCTAATAATTGATAGATTCCTCGAGTAACTTGGCGGTGTTGGATATTAAAAATAAATAAAACTAGACCCGCAACTAACCAAAGAATCAGACTTTTTGGGTAAATTAAAAATACCAATGCCGCATCGATTCCGTAGAGGATAAATGCCTCATCACGCACTGCATTTTCAAAATAGCGGACCAGAAACCACACACTAGTCAAAAGAAACGGAAGAGCAAACATTTCTGCATACATCCCTCCAAAACCAAGTGCAAAAATAAATACATAGAACCAATGACTAGAACTTGTCGCTAGGTGTTCTGACTGACTAAAATAAGCTACAATCTTATAGAAATAGATTCCCGCTATCAGTAACGCTATAAACTGGAGGATTCCAAAGATAATGAAAGTCCCTCCCAGATGACCTAAGAAAGCAAGTAAGTAGAATAATAACCCGCTTGTACCAAAGAAATCACCATAAGGGATTTGTCCATTTACCATTGCCATCCCTGCATATAAATTTTGAGTTTGTATATTGGTTGCAAATGGCATTAGCAGTGGATTGGCTACGCTAAAAACACTTAAAACTAAGCTCCAAACAAGAGCTGGCCAATACTTTGTCTTTAATACTCTTTCATGAAATTCACCATTCAGTTGCACTTGCTGTCTGCGTGATGCTCTACGACTACGCCGATAAGTTTCCTCAGGATGAGTAACTACGTCCGAAACTACATCTAATTCTGTCATTTTCTTCTCCTTGGATTTGCTTTCCTTATTATATCAAAAAGCACTCCCGATGTCATTTCCTATCGGGAGTTCTAGAAATTTTTGCAAACTGTTCTAATTGGCGAAAGGTATGGCGTTTGAGCTTTTCAAATTCCTTTAGAAATGCTATTTTTTCTGCATGTGTCATACCTATTTATTCGCAAAATGATTGTCATTTTTTAAAAATCCGACGAACTTCTGAGATAAAGTAAAGAGAACCTGTGACAATCAAAATCCCTTGCTCGCTAGATTGCCAGTCTTCTATAAACTGCTGATAGTTCTCAACATAATCTCGTCCTTGACGGTTTTCCTCGGACAAGGCACCATCATAAGCAAAGCTGGTTAATACAAGGGCAGTATGTGGTAATTTTTCGTTCAATAATTCCAGCATTTCTTGAAAGTCCTTGCGTCGAAGGGCTGAAAAGAGAATAGTAACAGGTTCTTCTTGAACCTGAATAAATTCAACCAAACGTTCGATAGCTGGGACATTGTGGGCTCCGTCCAAATAGATTTTTGGCTCTTGAGCAACCAATTCCAAACGACCAGGCCAGCTGGTTTGGGCAAGGGCTTGTTGAATCAACTGAGGTTGAATGTCTTTTTGGATATTGGTCATATAGAGTAGAAAAGTTTGTAGGGCTACAGCCGCATTCTCTTCTTGATGATGGCCTGCCAGACCCAGAACTAATTCCGACAGGTCGATGTCCGTATTGCTGAACTGTCCTGCTTTATAGGTAAATTCCTGACCAAATTGATAGACAGGAGCTTGATTGTCAAGGGCAATTTGGCGACAGATAGCTGTGGTTTCTGGACAAAGTGGTCCAAGGACGACAGGCACGTTTTCCTTGATAATCCCCGCTTTCTGCTCTGCTATTTCCCCTAAAGTCAAGCCTAGTAAATCCTGATGGTCCATGCCGATGGAGGTGATAACGCTTAGGGCTGGTGCCACGACATTGGTCGTATCCAAAAGCCCTCCGATGCCCACCTCTACTAGTGCCACATCGAGCGGCTGGTCCTGGAAATAGAGGAACATAATGAGCACCATAACCTCAAAATAGCGGAAAGGCTCATAGCGAGCGGCGATTTCCTGCTCCAAGTCGTAGACTTTCTGTAAATAGTGCTGAAAATCATGGTCAGAAATGGGCTGGCTGTCGATACAAATCCTGTCGTGTACGCTCACCATGTGGGGTGACACGAAACTGCCGACACGAAAGCCATGGGCCTGAAATAGCTGACGCATAAAGGCAATGGTCGATCCCTTGCCATTGGTTCCAGCGACATGAATGACCGGCACTGCAAACTGGGGATTTCCTAGCTGTTCTAGGGCATACTCAATCTTTTCCATCTTGTAATGAAACACCTGACCTTGCTTGGTGTTTAACCAATTTTCTAACATAGCCACCTCCTACATACTGTCTAGTATAACAAAAAAGAGGCTGGGCAAAAAGTCCAATGTCATTAAGTTAACTAACCTATCACATTTTGTGGTGGGTTAGTTTTTATGTTACACTAAAAATAAAAGGGGAAAAGTCATGCTAGACCAGATTAAATCTCATTTATTTGAAAGTATCAATGACATCGTTTCCTCTGCCGACCAGTTTGTACTTCATCCTGAAAAAGATTTTAGTCGGAAAAGTCAGCTAACGATGAAAACCATGATTCAAGCTATACTGACCATGGGTGGTAATGCCTTAGCCAAAGAGCTACTTGACTTACATTTACCAGTTACCCAATCTGCCTTTGTCCAACGACGATATCAGATCAAACATCAAGCTTTTAAAGCCCTGTTTACCAATATTACTTCTAAAATTCCAATCTCTCACAACCTTCCTATCCTAGCTGTTGATGGTAGTGATGTGATTCTACCAAGAAATCGTTCTGATAAAACGACCTCTTTTCAAACTGGACCACATCACATTCCCTATAATCTCATTCATATCAATGCTCTCTACAATCTTGAACAAGAGATTTATCACGATTTACGGATTCAGGATAATCGGGAGTTTGATGAGCGTGCGGCTTTTATTGATATGATGGAGAGCTGTCCCTTTCGAGCAAGCTCTAGTTATTATGGACAGAGGGTATGAGTCCTACAATGTCATGGCTCACTGCCAAGAAAGAAATTGGTCCTATATTATTCGTATTCGTGACGGGAATCATTCTATGAAGTCAGGATTTAATCTCCCTGACACCTCTTGTTTTGATGAGGCATTTGACCTAAACATCTGTCGCAAACAAACCAATGAGATGAAACACCTGTATCGGTACTTCCCTAATCAGTATCATTTTTTACCTAATAATGCCTCCTTTGACTTTCTGCCATGTTCTAGTCGAAAAAGCACCCCGACCAGCTTTTATGAGCTGC